>RFIQ01000015.1 GCA_003695565.1 Planctomycetota bacterium
GAAAACGCTCCCTGAAACCTCATGCGGAATCTTTGGTGGGCAGGGACCAATGGCGTAGGTGGGACGATGCGGCGGCGAATCCAGCGACCAGAGCGATTTGCGGGCGAGCGGTGGCAAAGAGGAGCTTCAATCGGGCGGCCTCAAGGATGCTGTCCCCTGTTACCGGGCCAAGGTCGCTGGAATCGGAGCACCGCCACAAGCGCTGCAGATTTCGTGCCGAAGGGCGTGCAACGCCGATTTGTCGCCATTACTCGATACAGGGACCGGTGGTTTGCCGGGTTCCGGCCATGTTGCGACCCGCTGCACGCTTCGTCACAGCCAACACTTCGATCGTCCAAGCGGCATTTTGGCACGTCGCATGCAACTCCTTCTTGGTCGCCACCAAACGGTGGGGATTGGAAGGGCAGCAATCGATTTCCCTTTGTTTTTTTGGGAACTATTCGGGGTGATACCCCGGTGAACTGCGTGCGGGTTGGACGGCCGCACGCCGCCACTGTGTGCGTATTGGCGCGCACGCGGTTATTCTAAACCTCTCAGACATGGAATTCTGGAACTTGGATGAAACGGCTTCAACGTGATCGAGCCAAGCTGGCGAAGTGAATCGACTGGTTTTGCGCACGGCTCGCCCCTCAACCAATTCCCTGCGTCGGACGAACTCATAGCTCTCCCGGTTCTCTAAATCTAGAACGAGTCAACGAACCATGACCATTGATTCTGGCAACGTCGGTATCTCGCTGTTGATTGTCGAGGATGATCCCGACTTTCGCGATTCGAGTGCCCGCTGGATGCAGCGCAAAGGGCATCGGGTGGCGGTGGCCGGGAGCGGCGCCGAGGCCATGGCCCTGATCGAACGCCAGCAGTTCGAGGTTGGGGTCTTTGACATGAATTTACCTGGCATTTCCGGCATCGAACTGCTGCAACGCATCCGAGAAGCGGGCAACGACATGGAGGTCATCATTTTGACCGGACAGGGCACGATCGAGAGCGCCGTGCAGGCGATGAAGATGGGGGCATGTGATTACTTGACCAAACCCTGCCCACTGCGCGACCTGGAGCATCACTGCGAGCTGGCTCGGGAACGCGGCAAACTGCGACGCGAGAATCAGCATTTGAAGACCTTGCTCGCTCGTTCCCAGCGTCCTGCCGAGTTGATCGGGAACTCACCGGCCATGCAAGAGGTGGTGCGGTTGATTCGACGCATCGCACCGACCAACAAGCCGGTGTTGATTACGGGTGAGAGCGGAACGGGTAAAGAGGTTGTCGCTCGGGCGATCCAGGCCGCCAGCCCCCTGGCGCGAATGCCCATGGTTACCATCAATTGTGCGGCCCTGCCGGAGCAACTGGTCGAAAGCGAACTGTTCGGCCACAAGCAGGGGGCATTCACAGGTGCCACCGCGGAAAAACCTGGGTTGTTCGAAGTGGCCGATGGCGGCACTTTGTTCATCGATGAATTGGGGGAATTGCCGCTGGGGTTGCAACCGAAGTTGTTGCGCGTGCTAGAGGATGGTTCGATGCGCCGCATCGGCTCGCATCAGGAACGCAAGGTCAATGTGCGCATCATCGCAGCGACAAACCGCGACCTGGAACAAGCGGTCAAGGATGGTCGATTTCGCGAAGACTTGTACTACCGCGTCAATGTGCTGCCGATCAATCTGCCGCCCCTGCGGCAGCGGGGGGAGGATGTCGATCTACTGATCGACCATTTCATGGAACCGGATTGGACGATCACGCCGGCGGCCCGCGCAGCCATGCGTGCCTACCATTGGCCCGGTAACGTTCGCGAATTGATCAATGTCATCCAGCGCGCTACGATCCTGGCCGAGGATCGAGAAATCACCCTCCGCGATCTCCCGCGGGACATGGCGCATGGATTTGAAGAGAAAGTGCCGACTCCTGCCGTTGCCCGTACGGTGCCTGGATCGAAGGTCCCGTCCCTGGATGACGGAGCGAGCGATCCGTACAGCGAGCCTCCGCGGCGCGATTCCCGGTCCATGCCTGAAGCCACCGCAGAAGCCGCCACCGCGGTCCAAGCCGTCCCCCAAGCCCTGGACGAAGTCGCGCGTAGCCACGTCGTCGACGTCTTGCAGCGCTGCAATGGCAACAAAGCCCAGGCGGCGCGGATGTTAGGCATTCATCGTCGCAAATTGTACCGGTTGTTGGAGCGATACGGGATTCAAACCTCCTGAACTGCCTCGGGTGATCGATGCCCGTCCCTTGCCATCCCTCGTTAACTGCCTACGGAGGAGTTGATCATGACCCCGCCCAATCTTGTCACCAGCTTCATGGGGTTGCCCCTGAATTCGCCGATCATCATCGGGGCCTGTGACCTGAATCGCAATCCCGAACAGGTGCGCGAGTTGGCATTGGCTGGTGCCGGCGCAGTAGTGCTGCCGAGTTTGTTCGAGGAATCCGTCGTGCACGCGATGCGCCTGCGCAACGAACCGACTCAATCGGCCGAAGAGTACCTGGATGACGTGGGGTATGATGATTCCAATCCAGCGATCATGACCGACCCGACCGAGTATTGCGATACCGTTGCCCAGGTCAAACGCGTGACCGGAATTCCGGTCATCGCCAGTTTGAATGGGTGCACCAGAGGCAACTGGATGAAAATTGCGCAGGATTTGGAAGAAGCCGGCGCCGATGGGCTGGAGGTCATGCTGGAAGCCCAATGGTTGGATCCGGCTGCCACAGCGGACGAAGTGGAACAGGCGCTGTTGGATGAAATCAGCGATATGTGCGACCAGGTCTCGATACCGGTCGCCGTCAAATTGCTGCCCTACCACACCAACATGGCGAATTTCAGTTGGCGGGCCGTTGAGGCGGGAGCCAGCGCGATGATCGCATTCGCTGCCGAGCCTCGATGGCATATGCGATTCGACCATTTGCACCCCACGATGACATGGGAAC
>RFIQ01000123.1 GCA_003695565.1 Planctomycetota bacterium
TTCCACGGCTCATCCCTTACACTCCTTCCACTAGTTCGCTCTGCGATATGGACCCGACACGGAGTGTCAGGCTACGGGGCGGGCTCATCCTTTATGCTCCTCCCGCAGGCTCGCTCTCCTGCATTCCACTTTCCAGTGCTCGGACCGCAGCGAGCAGTCGCGTTTGATCGGGCCGACTCTTGATCAACCTACGAAAATCTGGGTCAACCAAAATGCTCGCCAAACGGGCCAGCAGTTGCAGATGGACGTGCACTGTCGGGGTAAGCAAGATGAACAGAACTTCCACAGGAATGCCGTCCGGAGCACCAACGTCCCAGGGTTGGGCCAGGTAACAAGTGCGTAACAGCGGCTCTCCGTCGGGAACCACAACCGGCATCCTGGGGTGGGGGATGGCGATACCGTCCCCTACCGAGGTGCCCCCCATGCACTGCCTGGCAGCAATCAATTCGACCACTTCTTCAAATTGAGGATCCGTCCAGCCCACCATGCCTTCCAGGGCATGGCGAAAGATCTCCGCTGGCGAGTCTCCGGTGACGTTCGTAGCCACGCCGCCCCGTTCAATGGCCCTGGCCAGCGATACGCGGCCAGAACGACCACCGTTGCCGCTGCCAAAAATATCGAACTTCAGAGGAATCTGATTGGTCGCTGCCCACTCGATCAACTCCGCGCGATCGAACCGATACTGCGAATTCATCTCATGGACAGGCAGATTACGCTGTCGCACCCATTGTCCGATCGTATTCTCGGTGACGCCAAACGCTCGAGCGACATCGGCTATCATCAGTTTCATGGCACGTACCCAGAAACCCAGAAACGGCGCAGACATACAAAGCTACAGTGGAAACGCATCCGACTTCGCCGGCCGCCGCCAGGCGTACTGTTCGGCGGCGAGCATCCAGGCGTCGACGGGCGCCCCCACGGCGGCACTTACAATGTTTACACAAAATCCGGGTTAGCCGCGCAAATCATTAAATGTTTTTAAGGCAATGAGCCTCGATGCGCCGCGCTCGCTATGTTAGTACAACGAACCGGGAACAGCTTCCAGATATTGGGAGGAAAAGGGATTGAGCTCGGCCGAGACACGCGCGAAAGAAACTGAACCCGCCGTGGCCAAGGTCTTGCTGGTGGAAGACGACCCGCTGCTCGGCAAGTCGGTACACCGCGGCTTGACCGAGCACGGTTTCGACTGCTGTTGGGTTCGCTCCGGTGGTGAGGCGGTACGCAGTGTATTAGAGGATACTGAGCTGTTCGATGCCGTGGTGTTGGATTTGATGCTCCCAGATTTGACGGGATGGGAGGTCCTGGAGGAACTGCGAAATCAAAATCGTGGCTTGCCGGTGCTGATCCTGACCGCGTTGGGTTCGGTGGATGATCGGGTCCGCGGGCTGAATGCCGGGGCAGACGACTACCTGGTAAAACCCTTCGCATTTCCTGAGCTGGTTGCACGGTTGCTGGCGTTGCTGCGCCGGGCTGAGCTACAAGCCAAGGATGTGTTGACACTGGACGTGGGGCCGCTGAAGTTGAATCTGGTAACGCGGGTGGTCGAACGGGAGGGGCGGCGCATCGAGCTGACCGAGACCGAATTCAAGTTGCTGGAGTACTTGATGCGGAATGCCAATCATGCGGTGACGCGAAGAATGTTGTGCGAATACCTGTGGGACGCGGATTGGGAAGGCGTCACGAACATCATTGAAGTGCATATCAACCGTCTACGCTCCAAGGTGGATCGCGGATTCCGTCAACCTTTGATCGAAACCGTACGAGGTGTCGGTTATGCCCTCCGCTCGCGCTGATCGCCACTGGATCGTGTCGCTGCGTACGCGGCTCATGCTCTGGAACGCGCTGGCCGTGTTGGCCACTGCGGTGGCGACCATGCTGGGCTTGCGCGCTGGGGTCCGTATTGCCCTGGTTCGCGAACTCGATCAGGTCTTGCGCGAAGACCTGCGTGAGGTCGAACTTGCACTCCATGGGCGCGGCAACCTGGATCATTCCCGCGTTGCTGAGCAATTGCAGCGGAAAGCGGAGGGGCATGCAGACCACCAGTGGTTTGCGCAGATGTTCAGTACCGACGGCGAGTTGTTACTGACGACCTCCGATCAACTCCCGCAGGAACTCGCTCGTCCGCTCCCCCAAGAACGAGGCGAGCTCAGCGGGTGGCGATACTTTCAACGGCGTCTCGATACCCATCCTGCAGTCGTTCTCCGCGTTGGCATGTCGACGGCGTCAATCCAACGGGACTTGCAGCGGATCGATCGCCTGGTTGCGCTAGGCGTGGGATTGGTTCTGTTGATCGCTCCCATCGGAGGTTTCTGGTTGGCCGGTCGCGCCATTCGACCTTTGGATGCCATGATCAACACCGTAACCCACCTGAGGCCAGCGAACCTCGAGGATCGGCTCAAGGTCCGGGGAACAGGCGATGAATTGGACCGATTGAGCGTGGCCTTCAACAGCTTGTTGGACCGGATTGGCACGTATCTGCAGGAGCACCGCGAGCTGCTGGCCAACGCCGCGCATGAATTACGCACCCCTTTGGCAGCCATTCGCAGCAGCATTGAAGTCGCATTGGCCAACCAGCGTTCTCCGCAGGAGTACTGCGAGTTATTGCAAGAGGTCATCGGGGAGTCGGCGCACTTGGAAGCATTGGTCCACCAGCTTCTACTGCTTTCGGAAAGTGACGCCGAACGCATGCGGATTCACAAGGATCCGGTTCGATTGGACGCCATGATCGAACGCGCGATCGACATGTTTGGCAGTTATGCGGAAGCTGAAGGCATCGAGTTGCGGTGTGCTGCGCTCCCCCAAGTCACGGTGCGCGGCAATGCGCAACACCTGAAGCAGGTGCTCTACAACCTGTTGGACAATGCCTTCAAGTACACGCCTTCCGGCGGCGTTGTCAGCATCGAACTGAAACTGGAAAACTCTGGCTGGGTGCAACTGAACGTAATGGACACGGGGGTAGGTATTGCTCCCGAGGAGCTCCCCTTCGTATTCGACCGCTTTTATCGTGGCTCGCGCCCACCGCGGAGTAGCTATACGGTGCATCGACACAATCGAAGCACTGGACTCGGCCTGAGCATCTGCCGAGCCATTGTGCGAGCTCACGGAGGGACGATTACGGCGGCCGCCGGCGGCCGCGGTGGTACGGTGTTTTGCGTGCGTCTGCCCCTGGATGCAGGCGGACTTGCTCCCGAAGCGCCTGCCCAGCAAACTTCCTCGAACGCCGCTCAGCGTTCCGGTAGTGCGCCGCACCAGAGTGAAACGCCGGCGGCCCGCCAGGCGTCCACTGAGGCAACCAGGGGCGGTACAGCCATGGAACTACGGTCGGGCGCCGCTCCGTGTTGAGGAAAACCAGCAGGCCTATCGTGAACATAGGAAACGCCGGGCATGACGAACGAACTGATCCTTGTTAGCGGTATTGGGGCGATCCTCAGCGGGATTCCGGCGGCAGTGCTTCCGGCGAGATTTCGCATCGGCCAGGCATTGTCCGCGTTGGTTCTGGTGTTCGCGAACGCCGTGGGCGGGTATGCCGTATTCCAACGGCTGATTCAAGGACCACAGGCTGCAGTGACTTTTCCCAGCCCGATTGCCGGAGCGCGTCTGATCGTGGATATGGACGGATTGTCGGCCTTCTTTCTGGTCCCCGTGCTGTTGGTAACGGCCGCCGCCTCAGTATTCGGCTTGGAGTACTGGAAGTCATCGGAGCATCCACAGAGTTTTCGACGCGTCCCTTTGTTTTTTGGGATCATGAGTGGCGCGATGACCCTGCTGGTGGTGGCGCAGGACGGCTTGCTGTTCCTGGCCGCCTGGGAAACGATGGCGGTCTCGGCTTTGATACTGGTCGCTGCAGAGGACCATATTGCGGAGACGCGTCGCGCCGCCTGGCTGTACATCGCTGCCAGCCACTTTGCAACGTTGTGCGCTTTCGGGGTATTCACCATCCTTCGCTCAATGACCGGCAGTTGGGAATTCGGCGTGATCGAGAATGCGCACGGCCCCCTGGCGGCCATCATGGCGGCCCTGGCCTTCTTTGGCTTTGGCACTAAGGCCGGCATCATGCCGATGCACGTTTGGTTGCCATCGGCACACTCCCAGGCTCCCAGCCACGTCTCAGCCATCATGTCAGGTGTAATGATCAAAATGGGCATCTATGGGATTGTTCGCGTGAGCACGTTCTTTCCCGACATTCCGCTGGCCTGGGGTGGGATCGTGCTGGGATTGGGCACCGTTTCCGCCATCCTCGGTGTGGCATTTGCCATCGGTCAGCACGACATCAAGCGATTGCTGGCCTACCACAGCGTGGAGAACATCGGGATCATCGTGATGGGGTTGGGGCTGGCATTGATCGGGCGCGCAACGCACCAACCGGCGTGGATCGTGCTGGGGATTGGCGGCGGGATGCTGCACGTATGGAATCATGCCTTGTTCAAGTCGCTCTTGTTTCTGGGAGCCGGCTCGGTAATCCACACCATGGGAACGCGGAACATGGAGGTGATGGGAGGGCTGGCCAAGCGCATGCCCTGGACCGCAAACTGTTTCCTGATCGGAGCCGTGGCCATTTGCGGTCTCCCGCCACTCAACGGATTCGTATCGGAAATCCTCATCTACACGGGCCTGTTTCGAGTGTTGCAGGACACCCCTCAAGGCCCCGTCCAAGCCGCGGCACTGGCGGCACCTGGGCTGGCGGTCGTCGGCGCCCTGGCCGCAGCATGTTTCATTAAAGTCGTCGGCGTAGTGTTTCTAGGTGCACCGCGGTCCGATCGAGCTGCTACTGCCCATGAGGCGGGACGCGCCATGGTCGGCCCTATGCTGGTTCTGGTCTTGTGTTGTGTCGCCATCGGATTGCTGCCCGCTGCCTGCGTTCCACTGCTGGATACGATGGTCACCTCCTGGACGGTCGGGGCGGATGGTATACCGAGTGTGGGCACCGAATTCTACTTGACCCCAATCACCATAATGGCCGGGCTCCTGATCGCGCTGTGCCTAGCGGGTTGCCTGGCGTTGCGGTGGCGAGGAATCGCCGATGCCCCTCGCGGCTTGACATGGGATTGCGGCTATGCCGCTCCCTCGCCGCGCATGCAGTACACTTCGTCGTCTTTTGCGGAAATGCTTGTCAAGCTGTTTCGTTGGGCGTTGCAACCGGTGGTGCACGCTCCCAGCATCCGCGAGCTGTTTCCGCAGCGGGCCAGATTCGAGAGCCACGTGAACGACACGGTGTTGGAGAAAGCCGTGATGCCCGCCGTGCGGGGCGGCCTGTGGTTGGTGCGGTGGGGCAGATATTTTCAGAACGGCAGCTTGCAGGCCTACCTGTTATACATTCTGGCAATCATTGTCTTCCTATTTCTCTGGCAGTAAGGGCACCATCACGATCGCTTGACCTGATTCGACACAGTATCACCACCAATACGATTGGGCGAGTTTTTCCATGTTCAGTTCCCTGTCCCTTCACACGATTATCCATGTCGCTGTGGCGCTGTTATTTCCCCCCCTGTTGCTGGGCGTGATCAATCGGGTCAAAGCCGTTTTTGGTGGCAGGCGTGGTCAGCCACTGCTGCAGGCGTACTACGATTTGTGGAAGTTGATGCACAAGGACAGCGTCATCAGCCAGACCACCACCTGGGTATTTCTGTTCGGGCCGGTGGTGAGCCTGGCGACCGGCATCCTCGTCGCCTTGATTATCCCGTTGGGGCACGCCAGCGCCCCCCTGGCGTTTGCAGGGGACGTGATTCTGGCGGTCTATCTGTTGGGGCTGGGACGGTTCTTTACGATGGGCGCAGCCCTGGACACGGGATCCGCATTCGAAGGGATGGGGTCCGCCCGCGAAGCCACGTTTGCCTGCCTGGCCGAGCCCGTTCTGTTCATCGGTTTATTGGTGCTGGCGAAGTTGACCGGTTCCTTTTCGATGATCGATGTACTGGGCGATGGAGTGGCGGAAGCCTGGTCGGGAGCCACCGTGGCACTGCTGCTGGTCCTGGTCAGTTGGTTCGTCGTCCTGCTGGTGGAAAACAGCCGCATTCCTTTCGACGATCCAAACACCCACTTGGAACTGACCATGATCCACGAGGTGATGGTATTGGATCATAGCGGGCCGGCCTTGGGCATGATTCTCTATGGTGCATCCTTGAAACTGTTTGTATTCGCGGCCTTACTTGTGCGCCTGACCGGATTGGCAGCTACCGGGAACCCGCTGGCGGACTGGGGGATATTCCTAACGGGCACGATCGTGGTCGCATGCCTGGTAGGCGTTGTGGAATCGGCCATGGCTCGCTTTCGGTTGCCGACGATTCCGGCCGCATTGGTCGGCGCAGGCGTGGTGGCATTCTTTGGATTCTTGCTGGTGATGATCGAACTATGATGACCGCATTGCTCGAACCGTGCATGGTAATCGCCGTACTGCTCAACTTTTATATCCTGAGCGTTTCCCGGTTGAAGATGCTCATCGTCGTAGTTGCCATCCAAGGTGTGATACTCGGGTTGATGTATCCAATTGTTCATCAAGGATTCGCGCCGACCGCCGAGGCAGGGCTCGATCTAATCCCCTTGGTCCGGTTGCTGGCGTTGACCATCGCCATCATCGCTATCAAAGGTTCGCTGATCCCGGTAATGCTCAATCGGGCAGTCCTACTCGCGGACATTCGTTCCACCGTCACCTCGGTGATCGGATTCGTCCCCAGCCTGCTGATCGGCGGCGTGGGGGCAGCGATCGTTTTCGTGTTCGCCCAACAACTGCCGGTTTCTCCGGATCATCACAGCCCGTTGCTGATCCCGACATCTTTGACCACGGTTTTGACCGGTTTCCTCATCCTGGTCACGCGTCGGGAGGCATTAGCACAAGTGCTGGGCTACATCGTGATGGAAAATGGGATTTTCATCTTCGGATTGCTATTGATCGAGGCCGTGCCGATCCTGGTCGAACTGGGCGTCGTGCTGGACTTATTCGTCGGAGTCTTCGTGATGGGGATCATTGTGCATCACGTAAGTCGAGCCTTCCCGGAGGCGAGCACCGAACACTTGGCGAGTTTGAAAGAGCTGTGAGGTACACGGCCGCAAGCAACGGTCTTACTATTTTAAGAAAACAGTCATCATGATGCTGCTTTTGATCATTTTAGTACCGACTGTCCTGAGTGGCCTGGCAATGGTCGTTCCCTGGAACCAGTGGCGGCCACTGTTGATTCCGCTGGCTGCCACTCTCCACCTTGGATTAGTCATTACGACACTATCGGGGGGGGAGACAAGCGCCTTCGATCGCTGGCTGGCCATCGACCCGCTCAATCGCGTCTTCTTACTGGCGATCAGTTGCATCTATTTGTTGTGCGCGCTCTATGCTCCCGGCTACTTGTGGGCGCGAGCCAACCGGTCCAATCGGGTCCTTTGCGGATGCGTGCTGTTGTTCCTGGGGGTAACGTCTCTGGTCTGCCTCTCGCACCATCTAGGCCTGATGTGGGTTGCCATGGAAACCACGACGCTGGTGACGGCTCCCTGTATCTATTTCAATCACAACGCGCGGGCTCTGGAAGCGACTTGGAAATACCTGCTGATCGGTTCCGTCGGAATCGCCCTGGCGCTGTTGGGCAGTTTCTTCCTGGCATACGCGATGATTCAGGCCGGTTCCGAATCGACGCTGTTGTTCGATGAACTGGTAGAACACTCGCACAAGATCTCGCACCCATGGTTGCACGCTGCCTTCATTCTGCTGGTTGTCGGCTACGGTACCAAAATGGGACTGGCTCCCATGCATACGTGGAAGCCGGACGCCTATGGGGAGGCTCCCGGGATGATCGGTGCCCTGCTGGCGGGTGTACTCACCTCAGTCGCCTTTTTATGCGTGCTGCGTTTCTTCCACATCGCGCACATCGCACACGAAGATCGTTTTGCCCAGCGGATATTGGTGTTCTTCGGCCTCCTTTCCATGGGTACCGCAGCCGTGTTCATGGCTCGGCAGAAAGACATCAAACGTTGCTTGGCATATTCGAGCGTCGAGCACATGGGGATGCTCGCGTTCGGCATTGGTTTGGGGGGAATGGCGGTCGGGGGCTCCTTGCTGCATGTGTTCCACAACGGCATTTGCAAGGTCGCCCTGTTTCTGGCTGCTGGCAATATCCATCGGGCATACGGAAGCAAGAGTACGGATGAAGTCACCGGCGTGATTCGCCGCTTACCAATTTCGGGAGTCGTCCTGCTGGCGGGATTCTTTGCCATTACGGGATCGCCCTTGTTCGGGCCTTTCGTCAGCGAATTCCAGATCCTCAATGGGGCATTCGAAGCGGGCAAACCGGCCCTGGGACTGTGTTTCTTGCTCTTTCTACTGCTCGTGTTCTTCGGCATGGGCAACACGTTGGTGAACTGTGCGTTTGGCCCCCTTCCTGAGGAAGGGACCACGACGCAGTTTTCCGATCGTTTCTCTGTCGTGTTCCCGTTGCTGCTGGCAATCGGGCTGACCGTTTTGCTGGGCGTTTGGACACCGGAGCCGCTGCCGGCATGGATCACAGATGCTCAGCAGTTCTTGCAGCGGTCGCCGGCCGAGTAAGGGTCCTGACAGGATGGACCGCGACATTTTGTGACCTGCCAAGACTACAGGTGCCACGCGGTCCGTGGGCCATTTTGTCGCCACCCACCTGTTGGCGCGCAAGGCTGGGACTGGGAGCATGTCATTTTGCGACGGGAACGGCACGCCAATTGCTCTCGGTTTGCCCGACGTTGTTTCTTCCCCCACGCAGTCCCTTAGCCTGACCAAACACGCATCGAGAGACGCGATTATGACCGCTGTACCGAAGGATCCTTGGGAGGAAATCGAAGCGCTGCATCGCCGCGTGGCCCAGTTGTGGGATGAGTTCTACCGCGACGCGGTTTTCTTGCAGGCGCAGGAGCCGGCTCCAGCCTTCATTCCCGAAGTCGATGTGGTCGAAACGCCCGAGACGATTCGTTTGTACGTGTCGCTGCCGGGCATCGTCGAAGAAGACGTGGAATTGCAACTGACGCCAGAGGCTTTGACGATCCAGGGAGTTCGGCATGCTCCCTTCGATCCAGAACAGACGCATCCGGTCAGCCGCGAGTCGCGGTACGGCTACTTTCGTCGGAGGATTCGATTGCCGTCACCGGTCGATCCCCATAGTCTCCGCGCCTATTTTTCCGACGGCATGCTGGCGATCTACATGGCTCGGCCGCGGGGATTGGCCCTGGGGTAGCACCTGTCCATCGCGTTCGGTATCCCCGATGGAGGGCTCCTGGCCGGCTGGCCGCACCCGAAATCGGATGGCCGCATTGAATTCAGTGGACATGGATCGACCTCAGCGCACGCCGCATCATACTCGAAACAAAGAACCGCGAGAGAGAAGAGAATCGTGAGCACCAGTACCAAAGAAGACCTGTACGACTTGTTGGGCGTCAGTCGCGATGCGACTCAGGACGAAATCCAGAAGGCGTATCGCAAGATGGCGCTGAAGTACCATCCAGACAAAAATCCGGACGATCCCAAGGCGGCGGAGAAATTCAAGAAGGTCTCCGAAGCCTATGAAATCCTGTCCGATCCGGAAAAACGGGCGTCCTATGACCGCGGAGGCATGGATGCGACAGGATTCCAGGGGTTCCATTCGAATGAAGAAATCTATTCGCAGTTCGGGGACATATTCGGAGACTTGTTCGGTGGCGGGCGAGCGACCAGGGGTCGACGTCGGGGATCGCCCCGTCGCCGGGGACGGGATTTGCATTTCGCGTTGACCATTCCGTTTCTGGAAGCCGTCCGGGGTGGAAGTCACGAAATCGAGGTACCCACGCAGGTCGCGTGTCAGGAGTGCGGTGGTTCGGGGGCTGCCGGGGGAGCGGAACCCTCGACCTGTCCGCGCTGTCATGGGACCGGTGAAGTCGAACAGGAAGTGGAACGGCGTGGCGGCTTTTTCTCCTTTTCATCCGCTTGCCCCGAGTGCGGCGGAACGGGGGTACGCCCCGGTCCTGCGTGTACTGCATGCGGTGGAACCGGACGCAAGGCGGTACAGAAGCAGATTCGCGTCAACATTCCGGCTGGGGTTGAGGATGGGCAAACATTGCGGCTTGCCGGCCAAGGCGAAGCGGGCATTGCTGGAGGTCCACCGGGCGACTTGTACATTGAGATCCATGTACAACCCCATCCACAATTTCGCCGCGACGGGCTGAACATACGCTCGGATGTCAAAGTCCCCGTGGGCATTGCCATCCTCGGCGGTCAGGTGGATGTGCCCACCATCCATGGAACCGTCTCGCTGAAGATTCCGCCGGGTACGTCCTCGGATCGCGTACTGCGGATCCGTGGTCAGGGAATCAAAGCGAAGCAAGGAACGGGGGACCATCTGGTGCGCGTCGTTGTTACGGTTCCCAAGCAGGTTCCGCCCGAGGCGGAAGAGGTAATTCGCAAGTACCTGATGCAGGCGTGAGGCAGGAGGGTTGTGGAAGGTGCCGACTCAGACGATTTGGCAAAAGCGTCAACTGCTCGGTCCGCAAGACTTCACTCCGTCGCACCCCTCCCTGCGCGTAGCAGGGGTATTCAACCCGGGGGCAGTGCTGTGGAACGATTCCATCATCCTGCTGGTGCGCGTGGCCGAGCAGGCGGCAGAAGACCGCCCGGGCTGGGTCGGGTTGCCACGCTGGGAAGGCGGTCGGCCGGTGATCGATTGGGTCGTTGAATCGGACGTGGAGTGGATCGATCGCCGTGTGGTGCGGCACCTCAGTACCGGATTGATGCGGCTGACGTTTCTCTCCCACTTGCGGGTCGTGAGACTGGACAAAGGTCTGCGATCCTGGAGTTGCGGACCAGCGTTGACACCCACCGGAGACAGCGAGTGCTTCGGCATCGAGGACCCCCGCATCACCCCGATCGATTCTGCCTGCTGGATCACCTACGTAGCGGTATCTCGGCACGGGGTCGCCACCGCACTCGCTTCCACCACCGATTTCCAA
>RFIQ01000124.1 GCA_003695565.1 Planctomycetota bacterium
AGCGACTCGCCCACCACCCGCTTGCCACGATGCCCACTACCGCTTGCCATGGCGCTAGTGCGCGTCGGTCCCTCGCTGGGCATGATGCGCGTGCCAGTGGTGGGCGAGCTGAACCAGGGCTCGATCGATGCGCAACGATGGGAGGGCCTGTTGCCTCGGTGGGTGAGAGGAACCAGCCGGTGGGTGGGCGTGGGGAATACTGGCCGGTGGGAGGGCGGTTCCGGTCGGGATGCGAGGGCGAAGGTGCGGCTCGCGGGCGACCTCCGCTTCGCCGTCGGCGCGACGCATACCAGCCCCCCAAATCGCGTCGGCTCTTGCAGAACCAGCGACGGTGTGGGGATGAACCGTCGCCAACGCTTGATGGACCTTCGGCAGCGCTTGATGAATCGCCAGACTCAATCTGAAATGGCGGGCCAACGGGTCCGCCCACCCGAATTCTGCGGAACGCCATAGGAGGTGGGCCAACAGCCCCGCGGTGGGCGAACGCAATTGCACGGCCTCCAGGGCCCGCCACACCTGCGGGCACTCCTCCTCCCGGCGATCGACAGCAAACCACATCCACCGATCGGCTGCCACGCGATAAACGAAATCCTCCGGTCGAGCTCTCTGTTGCAGTTGACGATTGATCCAATCGCCGCTTGCATGGCGGCAGCGCACCACGTAGACAGCCATCGTGACCAAGTCGGACGCGTGCGCCCCAGCAGAGGTCGACCCGCGCCACAACTGACGGCTCCACTGGTCGAGCAGTGCGGGCAGGTGGTCGACCGGCACCGTCACGTCGACCTGCGTTTGCTGCGCGTCACTTTGCACGGTGAGCTCTACCCCCAGCAAATCGACGAGATGGCGAACGATGGTCGCTCCCCTTCCGACGCGGTGCTGCCGACTGTTCGAGTCGCTGCTCATCGATGAGGACTGCCATAGCTGCAGTACATCCGGAGGGAGTCCGCCGGCAGAATCGATCACGGAAAAACGCACGGCCGGTTGGCGCCGCAGGTGTTCCACCGCCAAGCGGACGGTCGTCCCCGGAGAACTTTGTTGAATCGCGTTGTTCACCAGGTTGAACAAGACGCGCTCCAGCATTCCCAGGTCGGTGTACAGTGGCACCGGTGACCACGCCGCAGCATCGACCACCAGTCGCACTCCGTGGTGCCGCGCCCAGACCTCCAATGCCGGCTGCAGGCGGCTCAGCACCATGCTGGAATCGAAGCGGTCCCGGAGCGGTACCAGCCGGCTGCCATCGACGACCGATTCGCACCATCCCAACGCCAGTTCGGCCTGGGTCAGGACACACTGCAGGGCTTCGACCAGGTGCGAGGCCCCGTCCGGTCCATGCGGCGGAGACCCCAAGTGGGCTCGGCAAATCTGAACAATCGTAGCTAAGGGGCTCTTGAGATCGTGCATCAGATTCCGCTGCAGATCTACGGTGGGATCCTGTCGCTGCATCCCAGGGGGATTCATCATGGCGGAATCTCCGTTCGACCTTCTCGAATGTACCGCTCCGTGCGGTGAGGTTGGTTGCAGGGGAGGCAATCACGATCTGTGGCAGCAATTGCGATCTGGCCGACAGCATTAAATCTGGTAATTCGCCTCTGGCTTCATCTCATCCGGTACTCCGCCTCGCAATCGCAGCTTGGGTTTCTCCAACAGCACGGTTGTGTGGGGAGCCACGCTGCTGGTCAACCAAACCGAGGATCCGATGACGCTGTCGTGACCAACCACCGTTTTCCCTCCCAGCACCGTCGCATTGGCATAGATCACGACTCGATCCTCAATCGTCGGGTGGCGTTTTTGCCCTCGGATCAGTTGTCCGCTGGAATCGGTGGGGAAACTGAGAGCCCCCAATGTGACGCCTTGATACAGTTTGACGTGGGCACCGATCTCGCATGTTTCTCCGATGACCACACCGGTGCCATGGTCGATGAAGAAATAGGGGCCGATCGTGGCTCCCGGATGAATATCGATCCCGGTGTTCTGGTGCGCCCATTCCGTCATCATCCGAGGGATAAATGGAACGCCCAACCGCACCAGCTCATGGGCAAGACGATAGACGGTGACCGCCTCCAAACCGGGATAACAGAAAATCACCTCGTCGCGGCTACTGACCGCAGGATCCCCCTCGTAGGCCGCTTCGACGTCGGTAGCCAAAACCGAACGGATTCGCGGCAGTGCCTCCAGGAACCGAATCGCGATCGCCTGGCCCTTGGCCTCGTAATCCACCGAGTCGGTGCAATCGCTGGAGCGATTCTTGACCCGATCGTCATGCTGCAGGGCACGGGCAATCTGAGTGGTCAATTTGTCGTGCAACCCATCGATCAGGTTCCCCACGTGATACATCACATTGCCGATGTGCAACCCTTCGCGGCGGCGAAAACCGGGATAAATGATGTCCTTCAGATCATCCAGGATCGATACCACCACGTCGTACTTCGGCAACGGACAATGGCCCAGGTGATTGATCCGATCCTCCGGCGTGTATGAGGCGACGATTTTGGAGGTGAGTGCCGGAAGCTGCTCTTTCAGCCGCACGTCGGAAGCCATGGCGATACCCTTTCCCACCGTGTAGATAGAACCCCGCCGAGTGTACAGACGACATAATGGTTGAAATCGGTTCGCCATGCGACCAACTGACAGCTCAACTGCCATACCCCGCCAATCTAGTCCATTTTACCCATCCCTCCGACATGACAAGCTCACCACGCGGGCCACCGTTCCCACGCGATACGTTTGAGCGGGGCCCTCTAAGTCCGCGCAGCATCACCCCCTACTCCTTCAAGCCTCCCATCGTATTCTCTGCTGCTTCCACTGGTGGGGGGTAGGTTCCGCTTGCTAGAGAGACCACCGCTTCTCTGGTAATTTTCACAAAAGTAGCGAATCTGACGGTTGGAGCGGAGGTAATGGCATGAAATTTGCCCTAAGTAAGGGTGTACGGTAATGACTGTCAAGTAATGTGGCGGGGATACCTGAGCAGCGTCCGGCCGAGGCCTGGGGGCACGAACGAGCCGACTGCACGCTTTGCCAGTTGAGCCATCTGGGCCAGAAAGCAAGCAACTATCGGCCCATTTCATGCTGACCACCGAGCGGAGAGTTTGCGGTCGGTGTCTCAATGTTCAGGGGCCCTGGGCGAAGAAGACCGGGAGGCTCTGCGAAGGCAAGCCGTAGGTCGCCAGCCGGCGTTTTTTCCGCGATGTTCGCAGTGGCGCCAACATTCTGGGCAGTTAATTCGTACTTATATCAAGGAGAGCCTCGGTCCGAGCCGGTGCAGGAGCACCACTGCTCGGGGGGGACAACAAAGAGCGGGAGCACGTCCTGTACCGGTCCGCCGGAAAGGGCGATCGGACATGGTTCCGCAGAGGTACGTGCGGGTGAACGAATTGCGGAACGAAGGAGTTTAGGAGAAGAAAACCATGATTGGTACTACATATTTTTTGGATGAACCGGAACTACGACAAAATGTCCGCCGAAAGCGCATGCGCGTTTCGGGGGGCCAGCCGGTGGAACCGTATTTCGAGCAAATGAGTCAAACTTCGATGCTCAGCCCACAAGGGGAGCGTGAGTTGACGGCTCGGTTGGCGCGGCATCGGCGGCGGATGCGGCGCGAATTGCTGATGTTCGGCGGAATCTTGCGCGAAGCCGTTGCTTTATTGGAGTCGCTGCGCAAGGGTGACGTCCGTCTCCAGGCATGGATCGACATTTCCGATTACCACGGTCGCAGCCGATCGAATCTGCGCCGCATGTTGGAGATCAACGGCGCTACGTTAGGTGCGTTGACCGAGTCGATGGCCCGGTCGTTTCCGCGCGCCGTGTCGCTCGGCAAGGACAAACTCGTGCGCAAGAAGGCGTGGCGGCAACTCGAGCGCTGGCGCCACAAGTGTGCGGTGTTGGTCGAGGAGGCGGCGATCAAGACGCATTGGTACGAAGTCCAATATCGCCGATTGAAGGCTGCGGCCGAAGCAGCCGGAATCGATTGGAATGCCCATATTGTGGCCGGGCGTCCGATTGGCAATCTGGCCCGTCGCCACTCATTGCGCGATTTGGCCCATGAGCATTGGATGACGGTCGACTACTTCGTCCGCCGTCTGCGTCGCGTCGAGCGGTTCCGGAGCCAATTCGTGCGCGATAAGTCATTGCTGGTAGAAAGCAACCTGCGGCTGGTCGTCTCGATCGCGAAACGGTTCACTGACCGAGGGCTGGGATTGAGCGACTTGATACAGGAGGGCAACACCGGTTTGATTCACGCGGCCGAGAAGTTCTGCCCGGAGCGGGGATTCCGTTTCAGCACGTATGCGACCTGGTGGATTCGGCAGGCGATTACCAAAGCCTTGGCCGAAAAGTCGCGGACGATACGGATGCCGGCGCACACGCGTCCGATCCTGCGCAGCGTCTACGACACGTGGGAGAGGATGCGGCACCAGTCGGTTACCGAGCCAACGGTGGAAGATGTAGCCGAGGAGATGAACCTGTCGCCCGATTACGTGCGGGAGCTGGTACGGATGGATGCCGGGACCTCCAGCCTGAATGTGACGGCGGACCAGGTGGAGGGTGCCGAGTTGGCGGATCTGATTCCGGCCACCAGCGAGCCGGAGGCCGAGGAGGTGTCGGAATTCCGGTCCTTGCGCGAACAACTACGGGAGTCGATGGAAGCCCTAGAGCCCCGCGAGGCCGAGATTTTGAAATGGCGTTTCGGATTAGCGGATGGCGTGGCGCATTCGTTGTCGGAATGCGCGCGGCATTTCAACTTGACGCGGGAGCGGATCCGGCAGATTGAGAAGAAAGCGTTGGCGAAGCTCCGCGATCAACGGCCGCGGTCACGGCTGGCTCCGTTCCTGAAGTAAGCGTGAACGCGCACGTGCGCGTTCACGTCATCAGGGCACTGTGTGGGTTGCCCGAGGCCGAGGTTACCGCTGCGCCGCCCGGGCGGCGCAGCGCACAGCCTCCACGATGGCGGCGTGCATCTGGTCTGGCGACTGCGTAGCGTCGATGATAACGCACTGCCCGTGTGGCATCCGTTGGGCTTGCTCCAGGAACCCTTGCCGAACCCTGCGCATGTAGTCGATTCCTCGGCTTTCCAGCCGGTCGAGTCCACCCTGCAAACGCGACATAGCGATCTCTGGCGGCAGGTCGAGAATCACCGTCAGGTCCGGATAGAGCTGGCTCGTGGCGATCGCGCCGACCTGCCAGATCGTATCGGGCGACAGCCGTCCGTCGACGCTTTGGTACACCACATTGGCCAGGAGGTAACGGTCGGAG
The DNA here is from genome assembly GCA_003695565.1 of Planctomycetota bacterium. Taxonomy (GTDB): domain Bacteria; phylum Planctomycetota; class Planctomycetia; order Pirellulales; family Pirellulaceae; genus Aureliella. Next base: position 5,248 of record RFIQ01000124.1, read on the forward strand.
ATGACCGTTCGTCCGGCTTCCAATGAAGGACGAATCAGCTCCTCGACCAACTGCGCCCGGCTGGCCATGTACAGCAGCATCTCAGCTCGGATTCCCAAGGGGATTTCTTGACGGTGCAGCAGGATCTCTCGGATGGCCTCTCCCAATTCCGTACCGCCCGGATCCCGTACTTGAACCGGTTCGATGCCTTGCTCGGCATACCAGGTCGCCAACAGCGCGATTTGGGTCGATTTCCCCGCTCCGTCGATACCGTCGATGCTTAGGAATAGATTGCGCATAGTTGGCGTGGTCGAGCGAGTGATGTCCCGAGCGGCCGATATCGCCCGCCAAGGGCAGGAAAAAAACTGTATGACGCGGGCCTGGTTGACTCTGTTGACGGGAGGGCAACGGGAATACGGACAGCGCGTGTCGCGGAGGCCGCCGTAGGTTCGCGGTAGGGTACGCTGTCGGCGGGTTGCCCGCAACCTGCGTCAGCCGCAGGCCCCGCACATCAACCCAAAACACGTCAGCCGTACGCGCTAACGTCGGGCCTCCCATTGCCATCCTTTTTTCATTTCCTTCTGTCCATCGTTTTTTCCTGCTGCCATTTTCCTGCTGCATTTGCGTTGCAATTGTGCGTCGAGAGGCCCGTGGTTCACGTGATTGGCCCCCTGGCTAGCGCCATCGCCTCACGTAATTGGGTACGCGGGGCATATGGTTTGAGGCCCGCGGCTAGGGCCATCGGCTGACGCAATTGGGCCCGGGAGTGCAGCGTGACGGGGAGGGGAGCCGGAGGGCAACCGGGGGAACGCTTCCGGAAAGCGTCGGGTGCAGTTATACTTGCCAATCGAATCGCGCTGGTCCGGCTGGGCCAGCCGTCTTTGGAAAACTGGGCGAGCCCCCTCATACGTGGCAAGTTTTGGGGCGACTTTGAATTGAAAGGGTCCGAACATTGGCGACAGGAAAGTATCTCTTCACGAGCGAATCGGTCAGCATGGGCCACCCAGACAAATTGGCTGATCGGATTTCCGACGGGGTCTTGGATGCGCTGCTGGAACAGGATCCCTTCAGCCGCGTGGCATGCGAAACCCTGGTGACTACCGGCTTGGCGATGATCGCTGGCGAGATCACGACGCAAGCTCAAGTGAATTTTATTCGCGTGGTGCGGGATGTGATCCGCGAGGTGGGGTACTTGGATGACGAGGCCGGGATCAATGCGGATACCTGCTGCGTGATGGTTTCCTTGGATGAGCAGAGCCCGGACATTGCCCAAGGGGTTAACGAGAATGCCGAGGCTGGCAAGGATGTTGGGGCTGGCGACCAAGGTCTGATGTTTGGTTTCGCTTGCAATGATACTCCCGAACTAATGCCATTGCCCATCGCCCTGGCGCATCGCATTACCAATCGGCTTACCGAAGCCCGCCAACAGGGGCGGGTCGATTGGCTGCGCCCGGACAGCAAGAGCCAGGTTACGATCGAATTCGAGGGAGTGGTTCCCAAGCGCATCGACACGGTCGTCGTGTCGACCCAGCATGCGCCGTCGGTCGACCAGAAAACGATCCGCGAGTATGTGATCGAAGAGGTGATCAAGCCGTGCTTGCCGGAGGAACTGGTCCAAGGAGATATCAAGTACCACATCAATCCCACCGGCAAATTCGTCGTGGGCGGCCCACATGGCGACTGCGGACTTACGGGACGCAAGATCATCGTTGACACGTATGGAGGTTGGGGCCGACATGGCGGGGGAGCGTTTAGCGGCAAGGATCCAACCAAAGTAGACCGAAGCGCCGCGTACATGGCCCGGCACGTGGCGAAGAATATCGTCGCGGCTGGCTTGGCGGATCGGTGCGAAGTCCAGTTGGCTTACGCTATCGGAGTCAGTGATCCGGTGAGCGTTCATGTCGATACGCAAGGCTCCGGTCGGGTCGAAGATGGGGTTATTTGCGATGCCGTGCGCGAACTGTTTCCACTGTCGCCCGGCGGCATCATCAAATACCTGGACCTGCGGCGTCCCATCTATCGCCAGACCGCGGCCGGCGGACACTTCGGGCGCGATGGTTTCAGTTGGGAAGACACGTCGCGCGCGGCTGAGCTGGCTGAGCGATTAGGGGTTGCCGCAGGATCGGCATAGGCGACGATGCCACAGCGTCCGAATTCTTCCAAACACACAACGAACTCAATCCAGCGCGGTATCACTTGGTGTACCGCGCTTTCTTATTGTTATGGCGCGATCGCGGCGGGTGCATGGCTGCAAGCCGTGGTGACGCATCCGCCCCCTTGGCCGCCGGGCGGAGGGCTATGTGCCGCCGTGGTGGTGTCTCTGGTCGCGGTCCTGTTGCGTTGGCCAGCCTTCGTGATCGGGAGTCACCCGCCAGAACCGGAAAGCCTGCGAGGGCTGTTCCTGGGAACGGACCTGGGATTGATCAATGCCTTGGGCCTGATAGGTGTTCGGTCGTGGTCGACACCGGAAGCTCTAGTCGCGGTCCTGAGTGTGTTGAGTGCCGAAGCGTGGTTGTTCCATCGAATGGGCAGGTATCAAACGGTTCGACTGGCGCATTGGTGGGCACCGTTGGCGCACGTTGGGCACTGGCTCGATCGAGGCTACGCCCAAATCATCGGCGGTGCCGGCTGGCTTGGGACCCGGGCCCGGGGGGCAATCAAGCGGCTGCTGGCGGACCGCGCTCCGCGGCCTCATGCTTCAGATACGTTGGGTCAAAGCCCCATTGCGACATCCAACCAGACAGACCCCACGACAATTCCGACTGGGGACGCTTTCGTGACGCCCGGCTCGGCAGCGCCGCAGGGCCGGGCATCGGCCGATCGTAGCCATGCGGAGCGCCTCGACGGTAGACCACCGCCCGTAGACATCGCCGACGAAGAGGGGCAATCTGGGCCCGTGTTGGATGCGGCCCTGGGGGATCCCACGTGGATTCTGCGTTACGAATCGACCGTGAACGAATGCGGCAGGCCATGCGTCGCAGGTGAAGCTCGGGTCCGCTTTGAGGCCGGTGAGCGGACGGGCGGCTTGGCGATTGCATTTTCACCTGTTCTTCCGGGGCCCGTGCAGGTGGAGGCTGAAGCGGATCACGAGGATGTCCAGGTCGAGGTGGTTCGGTCTACCGAGATCGGCACGCGGATCGCCGTGCGGCGGGGGGATGCGTCGGCGCCGCTGGACTGCACGGTGAGCTTTTACGCCGCGTCTGCCGAAGATCCGACCGCGCGTTCCGCAGGGATTGAGTCGAGCGGCCCCGCGCCCGGCAGCCGATTACCGTAGCTCGGACCCCCGCAAAGCCAACACGAAAACGACGCAAGGCCCCATAGCGAACTGTCTGGGCGACCTGCATCGTGTGGAGATCGGGCACCGGTTCCGGCTCGAAGGCCATCGCGACGCGGGACAAATGCCAAACTCCATTCGCAGGGAAGCGAATCTGGCATCGAGTGGCTACAATTGGTTCATAGAATTCGCGCGGCGCGATCCCCATCCGACCTGAAGGAGGGGCTTCTTGTGATCCAGTTTCCTTGCAAAGTACAGTGCGATGCGAAAATTGGTTATGGCTGGTTCGGTTCGCTTGTTTCCGATCGCGGTGGTGGCCTTGTCCGTGGTCCTGATGGTTGGGAACGCGGGATTGGCTCAGGATGGTTTGACCTCTAGCGGCGAGCAAGCGCCTACCGAGTGGATCATCGGCGGCACGAAGGTACAGGCGGAGTTCGTGCGACTGACTGACGACGGGGTTGTGCTGCGGCGGAAGAGCGATCTGAAGGAGGCGGAAGTTCCCCTCTCACGCCTCGATTTCCAAAGTCAGCTCTGGGCGCTGAAACTGGGCAAGCCCGAAGCGTTTAGCAAACCGTTGCCCAAAGCCGATACGGGAATCGTCGAGGTCGGGCCGATCGAGAAGTTGGACGTCGAATCGTTGCGCACGTCACCGTTCACCCCGAACATGACGTTGGAGCAGTTCGCGCGGACATTGGAATCGGAGGTGAAACGGGGGAACTTGCTCGTCTTTTGGCACGCGGTGCCGCCGAAGATGCAAGACGAGGCCGAGGATGTAATTCTGCAAGTTCTGGAACTGGCGAAGCCTTATCTGCAGCAAATGCATCGGTTGGTAGACAGCCTGGCCACGATCGCACGCGAGAAAAAGAAATTCGTCTTGGCGCACCCTCAGATCGCCTCTCAACCCGAACTCCAGGAGCATCTGGAGGCGGTGTGGCCGGCTCTGGCCAAGTTCTTAACGGTGGTCAGCGATGACGCATTGTGGGACGAATCAAATTTTCAGAAGGGCAAAGTGCGCGAATGGTTGATTCAGGTTGTGGCAACGATTGGGCCTGCGTTCAAGGAGCTGGACACAGCGATGGAGGAGAGCGGGATGGAACAATGGTTGCTGCGAGGCCAAGCATCGTTGCCAGGTCGCAGCGCGCCGCGATCCACAGATTCCACGACGTCGTTTGTTACTGCGATGAAGCAAGCGCATTTCACTGTCGTCCAGGAATCGGCGACGTCTGGGATCATGCAAGTGGGATTGGAAGGTGGGGACGTTCCCCCACTGCAACAACAAATGGTTAAGGTGGACGGATTCTGGACTTCCAAGGAAATGGTCGACAATTGGGGCCGGATGCTTGGCGAGGTAAAGGGGGCGCTGGCAAAGGCGGATCGCAACCAGCTCGCTATGGTCAATTTCGTGCTCGGTGGCATCGTGGGGCAGGTCGAGCAAATGGCCAATGCAAAGACGCAGAGCGAATTCAACGCTGCTGTCCAAGCACTGATGGAAGTAGCGGGACAGGCCCCCGGTATGGCGGGGCTCACTCCTGGCGGTCCAGGCGCCCAAGGCGGGCGCGGCGGCCAACCGGGAAGACCAGGCCAACCGGGATTTGGCGGCGGTCGCCCCGGCCAGCCAGGAGGTTTCGGCGGCGGTGCCGCGGCCGGTGGTCGGCCGGGCCAACCCGGTTTTGGCGGAGGGGGACCGGGAGGTGGTCGGCCTGGACAACCGGGTTTCGGTGGCGGCGCCCCAGGTGGTGGTCAACGTCCAGGGCGTCCCGGTCTGGGCGGAGCACCGTCTGGAGGCGGTGGTGGCCAACGACCAGGTCAACCTGGGTTTGGTGGCGGAGGTACCGGTGGGTCGTCCGATTGATCTGCTTGCGAGCCTACCAGGTTCGTGATTCCGGGGAGCCTCGATCAGAGATGGATTGGCACGACACGATTGTTGCGGCCAGCAGCCCGCCGGCGCCCAGCGTGCGCGGAATCGTGCGGTTGAGCGGGCCGGGGCTTCTCCACGTCTTGGATCGGCTGTTCGTTGCGCACGGGGTCGAAGGCCGGTCATGGCCGAAGGTGCCGGATGGTCAGGACTCCCCGTCGGATCATCCGCGCCAGGGCATACGCCAGGCCCAGGAGCTCCGTGGGGCCGCCGTACATCGCGGACGGGTTCAGTTTGCTGGTCCCACGGCGCTGGCAGGTCGGTGGGTCGATGCCTGGTGCTACCTGTGGCCCGACAACCGTAGTTACACCGGCCAGCCGTCGGCCGAATTGCACATGATCGGTGCATTGCCGGTCGTCCAGGCGGTGGTGAGCACGGCCATCCACTGCGGCGCGCGGCCAGCCCGACCCGGCGAATTCACTTTGCGCGCATTCCTGTCGGGAAAATTGGACCTGGCCCAGGCCGAGGCGGTGCTGGGAGTGATTGAGGCGGAGACGGAGCGGGAATTGCACACTGCCCTGCGCCAACTGGCGGGGAATCTTTCGCATCCGGTGCGTGCTCTACGCAATGAATTGATCGAGCTGGTAGCCCACGTGGAAGCCGGATTGGATTTTGTCGAGGAGGACATCGAGTTTATCGAGGTCGAACAATTGCGGAGCAGCCTGGAATCGATTCGCATTCGACTGGTCGAGATTCTGGCGCAACTCGATGCTCGCGGCAAGCACGACATGCTTCCGCGCGTCGTGTTGGTAGGCAAACCGAACGCTGGCAAGAGCAGTTTGCTGAACGCCCTGAGTGGAGCGGACCGAGCCATCGTCACCGCCCAGGCTGGCACGACCCGCGATGCCATTACAGCACGCATTTGCACCCCCGAGTTGGCGTTCGATCTGGTCGATACCGCCGGATTGGAAGAATTGTCTGACGATTCTCCTCGTGCTCTGGCGCAACACCAGGTCCACCACCAGTTGCGGTCGGCAGATTGGATCGTGCTGTGTGTCGACGCGCAGGCTGAGGACCTCGATCGCGGCTGGTTGGAACAGTGCCTCGCACAATTGCGAACATGCGCTCCCACGACCATCGCGTGGACGAAATGCGATGGAGAGCTTCCTTCCGAGGGTGCCGACTCGGTGCACCTGGAAGGGCGAACGGAGGGAGGATCGGTCAGGGTCAGCGTCCATCGGCCGGAAACTCTGCGGGCCTTGCAGGAACACCTGCTGTCTCACCTGCGATCTATCCAGGGTCATGTACGGGGGGAAATGCTGCAGCGGACGGCAGTCCGTTGTCGCGGCGAATTGGCCTCCACCGTCGAGTGTTTGGAGCAAGCGCTGCAGGCGCTGGAATCGGGGGCCAGTCAGGAACTGATCGCAGCCGATCTGCGCTGGGCCATCGATGGCTTGTCCGGCGTTATTGGAGAAGTGCACACCGAGGATATCTTGGACAACGTGTTCAGCCGATTCTGTATCGGCAAGTAATGAACAGCCCGGCTATCGTAACCGTACGACGCGTTCAGCTTGGATATGATTGGCCTGCAGTTGCGGCAGGTAGCCGCGCAAACCGCGCACCCCGACGGCCTGGTTGAGGTAGTGGTCCAGTTTCATCCCGGCCAAAGGCGTTACATACGCAACGATTTGCCCCGAATCAGCGGCCAACGCGTATTGGGGCTGGGCAGCGGAGTGCGAAAAGACCGGAATCAGAATGCCCGTCGCGTCGAACGGTTGCTGGCCTGGAGCAATGTCGGCGCTAACCGGCCCGCTCTGACCAGCGGCCGGGGAACCGACTGCCGCAAAACCAGCCGTGATCACTGAACTGCCCATCGTGGACGAAGGCGGCACGCCACCTGCCGGAGTCACCTGCTGGAGGGAATAGTCGCTGGGCGGGATGGAGGCCCGGGAGGAGAGTAAGGGAACTCCTAGCATGGCCGATCGTTGAGCATGGTTTTGGAATTCATCCAGGCGTTCCAGCAACAGGCGAGCCTGACCGCGCAGTAGCGGACTGGTTCCATGCTCGATCAAGCGAATGATCTCCGCTCGAATCGGGGCCAGGTTCCATGTTCCGCTGGGCTTGGTGACTTCCTCGCTGAGCGCGATCCGCAGTGCCTCCAAAGTCTTGTTCTCGTCCAATCCGGACTGGGGATTGGCCTCCAACGCTGGAGTGGAAGCAGCCACCATGCGGCCGGCCGTTGCGTCGATCCCATACCATTGTGATTGTGGCGTGCTCGGAGGTGTGGCGTGGGCATTGGGCGCTGCCGACATCGCTGATGCGGGAGGTACGCCATTGGGTTGCCACCCGCCATGCAGGTCCGAGGAGTTGTGTGGAGCGGAAGCCGCCGAACGAATACCCTCGACGTTAGCGCGAATTGCATCGACCAGCGCGCGCGGCGTTGGGATTGTATCAGGACCTCCCCATTCTCCTTGAAGGCGACGCTGTCGCAGATCGCGTGGGTCACGCCACGGAGTTCGCCGCCGCGTCGGGGCAGTCCGACTGCTGGGTGAGGGATGGGCATGCACCGTGGGAACACGCCGGTGCGGAGCGATCGCGGGCGAGGGAGGATGGACCACGCGATGACGCGCGGGAGCGGCGACTTCCAGGCTGTAGGGATCCTCGACCAGAGGGTCGTGGACAGGCACCGTTCCATCATGCCCGAACAGTCGATGGAGTAGCGGCAGCCGCAGTTTGGGAAACTCAAAATCGAAGGCATGCCAGCCCTCCCACGTTGGATCTCGGGGATCCACGAGGGGCTGAGGTTCGGTAACTATCGCGCCATCTTCATAAACGATGTCATCCTCATATACGATGTTGTCCTCCCATGGTTCTTCCAGGATCGACCCTTCAGCGATGACTTCACCGTCGTCCGATACCACGATCGATTCACCCACTACCACTTCTTCATATTGAGCCGGTTGCACCGCTGGGTCGATCCCTGATCCCTTTGCGGCCACGTCCTTGGCCGATTCCCTGCTGGCTGAACCGCGTGATCCATCGCCGTGGTGTGCCTGAGGCGGGGCGTCGTAGGAAACGTCCGACTGGTGAATCCAACGAAATTCCCCGGAGGGCGGAGCGACCTTGTACCACAATTCCGCTTGCCCGTCGGAGCGTTCGTGGGTGGTTTCACCGAGTACAGCGAGCTGTTCGCCGCGCGTCAGTTCCACTTGCCAGCGCAAGACAGGCGGTTTCTCGATTTCCGAACCGATCCAACTGACGGTCCCCGGTGTGGTGACTTCCACTACTCGCCCACCGGGCAACAAGTACGCAGTGCGGGCGGGGATCCAACAATGGCTACCCTCTGGCGGTCGCACGCCCAACCATCCGTCGTCGGTCTGGACGTAGACCTCCAATTCCTGGCCCTCAGGCAGACGCATGGTACCGTAGAACTCAGGGCCTGGACCGCAGCGAAGGATTGCTTGATCAGATGCTGCATAGACGCGGACGGGGGTATCGAACCGCTGGGCTTCGGAGGCCATCAAGGTGTTCGATCCGCCCGTCAAGAGCGACCCTACCGCCAATCCAGCGAGACAGCGATGGATGAGATGCAGCTTGCCCGCATTGGGAAACATCGCAAATACCTTGACCAACGTGGTTCATAACCGTCGACATGGACTGTCGCAGAAGTACCTTCAAGTTTCGTAAAGGCGGGGGCGCACGGGGCGCTCTCGCAAGTCGCTAAGCCTTAATCAACGAAACGTGGGGTGCATGCCTGCGCAGTCCGTCCGAGCCTATGTAGCTAACGCAAAGTGAGGTCGCGTAGCAAGGCCATTTAAGGATCGACATGCTTGTTTGCTGCAGCAGTGCACCGCTCAGGTGGCTATCGCTGGACGTTGCGAAGCGCCGCGTCGAACGGTGCCGCCACGGGCCCCATGCGGCAACCTGGCGAATCACGTTGAGTTGCATTGGGCGCAACCGGCACAACGGTGCTAGCTATACGCAAGTGGAATCAGCGGTCCAACATGAAATCAGCGGAATCGGTTGGGCGCGACTCGGAACGCTCGACGATAGTCACCTGCGTCGGCGGTGGTATCTACCGGCGGGCTAGCCGTGCGATGCACGGGGCCTGCGAGAGGACAGACTGCTGGCTCCCCCCCGCAATTTCAACGGACTGATGAACTACAACGAGAACGAATAGCCCCGAAGAAGGAGCGAATGCAATGTTGGTGCTGTCGCGACATCGAGACGAGAGCATCATGATCGGAGACGATGTTGTAATCACCGTCGTCGACATTCGAGGCGATAAAGTGCGGCTTGGGATCGAAGCTCCGCAGAGTATTCCCGTCCATCGCCAAGAAGTATATGAAGCGATCAAACGAGAGAATCAAAAGGCCAGTCATATCCAGCCTGGGGAAACCCGTTCGCTCGACAATCGCCAATAAGCATCCGATCGTGATGATTCCTACAGGAGCACACGGCAGATCGATGAAACCGCTGGTGGTATTCCGCCTTCGGTTCCATCGATAGGTCCTGTGCTCCCTCTTCTTTTTCCAGGCAAGTTCTGGTCTCCCCAGTGGTCGGGGGCGGCAACCAGTTGGGCCTGTCCCGTGC
>RFIQ01000125.1 GCA_003695565.1 Planctomycetota bacterium
ACCAAGGACACCACGTCACGCATGCGCCTCCCAGCAAGCCCTATCTGACGCCTTCGCGGTTCGTCATTTTTGCCATCGTGTATTTCGCCATCTGGTGCCTTGCCGCCACGTTCTATTTTCGCCATTCGGTACGGCAGGATGCGCACCGAGACTTTCGCACGACCCAACGGTTGGAATGGTGGTCGGGTTTGACCATGGTTGCCTTTGGGCTCACGCTGACCTACGCGGCTTTTGATTTCCTGATGTCGCTGGCGCCGCATTGGTATAGCACGATATTCGGAGTCTATGTATTTGCGGGCTGTGCCATGTCGGGCGTCGCCACACTGCTGTTGATCGTGCTCGGGTTACGCAGCAACCTGCCGGATGCTCGTTTCATCAGTATCGAAACGCAACGGGATTTGGGACGATTGATGTTCGCCTTCGTGTTCTTCTGGGCTTACATCGCATTCAGCCAATACATGCTTCTGTGGTATGCCAATGTCCCCGAAACGGCATCGTGGTTGGTGCGCCGCGGGATGTCGACCGCCGATGGGTACCGCAACAGTTGGGGATGGCTGAGCCTGCTGCTGCTGTTCGGTCATTTCGTGATCCCTTTCCTGGGCATCATGTCGCGTCATGTGAAATCCAATGCTCGGTGGATGGTCTATTGGTGCGTATGGCTGCTGTTGATGCAGTACGCCGACCTGTTCTGGATCGTCATGCCGACATGGTATGAACGCTTTTCGGTGCGGCTGGTCGATATCGGCGTATTGGCCATCGTGCTGGGACTGGCGGGCTGGTTCGTCGTGGCGATGACACGCTATTGCAAATTGATTCCAGTGGGCGATCCGCGGCTGATCGAATCCCTGCAACGCGAATCGATGTACTGATTCCGGAATGCACCCGATCAAAGTATGCAACCTTTCACGGCATAATCATATTGTTCGGCGCAAGGGGCTGTCCCGTCTCATTTGGAAATCGAGGTCTTGGATCCCCAAGCCGATCCGCAGGGCAACCCGGCCGTCGAACTGCGTCCCGACTGCGATTGCAGGTTGGAGATCGATATTCCGCCGGTGATCCTCGTGCACCGGTACTACTATTCCGGCCATCGGTCGTTCAAAGCGCAGCTTCTGCCGGGCGGGCCAGCCATCGTGGTGGCCAACCACCCGGCGACCGGCCAGCGGTGTTACGTCCCGGTGCAGATGATCCCCGGGGCAGCGCGCGTGACCTACACGGCCAGGAAGATCGAATACGACTTCGGCACGCGCGGCACCACAATCGACTTCAAGTCGAAGGGCGGCCCGGAGATCCGCTACCGCAACGCGGAAAAGGTTGCCCGCCGCATTGGGAAGCTGTTGCACGCCGACGCGATGCAGGAGCAGATTCAGGAATCGTTGGTTGCCACTGGCAGGATCGCGCGCCGCACCGCACTGGTCACCCGCGGAGCGCTCGTGCAAGCGGCCGAAGCGACGAAGATCGTGACCGTCCCGATACAAAACGTGGCGCAGGTCCTCCCTTTCGGCAAAGCGTTATTCAGCCGCAACCTACCGGAGGCACTGGAACACAAAGCCATCGCGCACCAGCAGCAGCAGCACGAACTCCGCACCGCCACCCTCACCCGGCCCTAACCCTACCCACGCCCCCTGATCATCTCTCGCATCGCGCAAGTTATGGGTCTTCTGTGGCGGCGTAATCACCATCGCGAAACGAGCCAGACCAGCTCCGGTGCACGAGGTGACCCTGGTTACGGCGGCGGGTACCGATTCGCCCATTCCGATTCGGTCTGCACAGAATTCGGCGTGCCGTCAAGCAATCACCCGCACAACACTTTGGCCTGATATCCAGGAAAGCAAACCACAGAGGGCAGCGGAGCAACACAGAGATAGACAAATCGAGGCCTCTGTAAACTCCGTGCTCTCTGTGGTTCAACCTCGCGCGAACCGGTCCAACGATCGACGTCGGAGGAGTGATGCACTTCGTCAACGAAACATTCTCGTCAATTCCGAGATGTCCGCGCAAGTATTCACCGCATACATCACGCTGAAGATTCCACTACGCATTTTCGCACGCCAGAACGCCTGAGGGCCGCGGGCGGGGCATAGATGCTGGTTAGCGAAGCCGGCTCGAAGCGCCATCCCCGAACCGGTGCAGCATTTTGTTGCATTTGGATGCGATTAGGAAGCCCCGCCCACGACCGTTTGGTCCAATCACCTCGCACGTTCAATACGGAAAATCGGCGTCGCTGCCAACCAAGAGCCCGATCCGGGAAGAATGACAGGCAGGATACCTATCTCAGGAAATGACAGGCAGGATGCCCATCCCACGAACTGAATCCCGACCGTTTCACATATACAGATTCAGCGCGGCGTGAGGCCAGTGTTTTCATCCTGTGCAACTCATTCTACAGTCGCTGAAAATCGGGCTACAATAGCTGAGAATCGGGCCAATGCGGACCGTCCGGGGGTTTTCGGCCTCGTTGCCGGCCAGGTGATGCAGACTCAGCGAGGATCAAGCAAAAAGGATGATGCAGATGGACGTCGGGCAGATTGTCGAGGGGAAGAAACCGCGGCCGATGGATCAGGTTCGGAGCAAAATGCGGTTGCTCCATCTCGCCAAACGGACCCAAGAAGCCCACGCCGGCTGGATTGCCGATTTTCTGAAGTTCGCAAAGAACGAGAGGAGGAACTGGGTATCGGAGGGGAATTCTGGGGAATTCCACTGCAGGTTCGGCAGGGGAATTCTGGCGAATTCCGCTACGGGTTCGGCGAGGGGATTCAGGCGAGTTTTGGCGCTAGGCATGGCAAGGGAATTCGGGCGAATTCCGCTGCTGGTTCGGTGGGTCGCTGGTTGGTGGTTGGCCATGCTGGCTGTGACGGCTCGGTGCGAGTCTCGGCCGAATATCGTGTTTCTGTTGGCCGACGATCAGTGTTCGTACTCCTTGGGTTGCTATGGAGCTCGGCAAGCGCAAACGCCGAACATCGATCAATTGGCCGCTGAGGGAATTGCCTTCGATCGCTACTACACCACTACGGCGATTTGCATGGCCAGCCGAGCATCGATCTTCAGCGGGCGGTACGAATATCGCCACGGTTGCAACTTTGAGCACGGTCCGCTGGTTCGCACGATCTGGGAGGAATCGTATCCGCTGCTGCTGCGGCGTTCGGGCTACCGCACGGCCATCGCTGGGAAGATCGGAATCGAAGTCGCAGCGGGTCCGGGGCAGAAGGGCAAATTGCCTCAGTCGGATTTCGACGCCTGGGCTGCTGGGCCGGGGCAAACCTCCTACGATTC
>RFIQ01000126.1 GCA_003695565.1 Planctomycetota bacterium
CCCCACACCCACACACACCAACACACCGAGACCGCGGACTCGGCACCCGACTCCGCCGCATCCGAGACCCACATGCCCGATCCCCACCCAGAATACGAAGTTGATGATCGGGAAGCCCCAGCTCACCGTATTGTTGTTTCCCCATACACCCACGCCGGTTGCCAACAGATAGACCAGGCAGACCAGCAATAACGACAATAGGGCCAGCGAAATCGAGAATGCCACATACCAGGCGGTGGGCGTGGCGCGCAGGTTCAGGTTGGTTACCGTGTCCGTGACTCCGCGGTAATCCAGTCCTCCCAAGACCAAGGGGCACCGCTGCCTGGGATCGTTGGGCTGGGACGCGTCCCGAATCACCGCATCAACCGAGGATACCGTCGTAGCCATGATGTCTATCCGTTCCTTTCCGGTTCTGAGTGGTGGTCATCGGATTCCGGTACATTGCGGATTCGCGCCAAGTACCGTGTGCGGGGTTTGATGTTGAGCTCTTCCAGCATCGCATAGCTACGTTGGCCCTGATGTTGCTGGCTGACCTGCGATTGAGGATCGTTCAAATCGCCGAACTGAATCGCCTGCGTGGGGCACGCTTGTTGGCACGCAGTCACCACCTCCCCCTCGCGGACATTGGGCGAATCGCGCAGCCTTTGTTGGTGTTCGACCCGGGCTTGAATCCGCGCTGCTGAAATTCGTTGCACGCAGTAAGTGCACTTCTCCATTACCCCGCGCATCCGCACCGTTACGTCAGGGTTGAACCCCAGTTGACGCAGCTCCGAAACCTCTTCCGGTGTCTGCTTGTCCGGCCAGTCCAGCCAGGGGCGTGCTGGGGCGCGCGGATCGCTGGCGTGATAGTCGAAGTAATTGAAGCGACGCACCTTGTAGGGACAGTTATTTGCGCAGTAGCGTGTTCCAACGCAGCGGTTGTAGACCATGGCGTTCAAGCCTTCGGTATCATGCACGGTTGCCGCCACCGGGCATACCTGCTCGCAAGGAGCGTCCTCGCAGTGTGCGCATGCCACCGGGACATGCACGACTTCCGCCTCGGCACCTGGCGAACCCTTGAAATACCGATCGATACGCAACCAGTGCATCTCTCTGTTTTGCAGGACGTTGGCCGGGCCCACTACCGGCACGTTGTTCTCCGCCTGGCACGCCACCACGCACGCGTTGCATCCCAAGCACCGATTCAAGTCGATCGACATGCCCCAGGCGTGAGGCGTGGAAAAGTCGTGAGGCGGATCGAACATCGGAGCGGGCTCGGGGACATGCACAGGGCGATCAATGATCTTCGGATCCCGGCGATAGGCATCCCAGGTCGCCTCACGTACCAGCATCCCGGGTTGCTGCTGTCGGCCGACGCGAGTTTGCAAGCCCCAGCGAGCGATTTCGTCCGTGGTAAATGGTTCCTGGGTCATCGGCAACCGCTGGCGCCGTCCCGCACGTTGCACATTGCCGACCGGCATCCAATACCGCTGGCCCGCGGTACGGATGCGTTGCACATCGACTCCGACTCCCTCGGCGATGTGCCCGGATCGGCGGCCATACCCCAACGGCACGCCGATGCACCCCTCGGCTTGTCCAGGCAGGATGGTCACGGGAAGTTCGATACTGCGATCATCCTCCAGCAAAATCTGGATCCAATCGCCGTCAACCAGCCCGAGTTGGCGAGCATCTACGGGCCCGATCTGCGCAGCATTTCCCCAGGTCAGCTTGGTGATCGGATCGGGCAACTCTTGCAGCCAGGCGTTGTTGGCGAAGCGTCCATCGTAGACCTTGCGGTCCGCCAAGAAACGGATGCACCGCTCGGTTGTAGAGGGCGACGAAGGTTGCGGCGGACCGGCCAGTTGCCACTCCGGCCGTACCGTCGCGAAGGCAGAATCACCTGCGAACCCATCGTGCAATAACTGCCGCCAGGCTTTATCCGTTTCCACGCGATAACGCGAAGCAGCCGTCTCGCGCAGATACGACATCGGATCGTCGCTGGATCCAGCCAACAATAGATGAAGCTCCAACAACGTCCAACCATCGAACAACGGGCGAATCAGCGGCTGACCGACCGTAAATGTGCCGTCCCAACCGCGTCCATCCGCCCATCCCTCCAAGTAATGTGCCGCCGGCAAATGCCACTGGCACTGCTGCGATGTTTCATCGTCGTAGTACGAGTAGTGCACCGTCGTCTTGCCGCGTTTCGCCAGTGTTTTCAATCGTTGCTCGAATTCCAAGTCGGCAGGTGCATCAAATACGGGATTGCCACCCAGGATGAGCAACGTCTCAACTCGATCTTCGTCGATCGCCGCAGTCAAGCGCTGCAGCGACTCGACCGACGTCTCCGCACCCGCCAGAGGTTCTTCGTAGAATGTGAATCCTTTCCAATTCGGATTGATGGCATGATTCAAATAGGCGACGGCAGCAATGGCTTCGGGGGACAGCCCTTCGCCGGCTGCCAATAAAGCCAGCCGGGATCGGCGTAGCCGCTCGACCAGGGTATCGACCACACTTTGCAACTCGGCCGGCAGGGACACGGTCGAAGTCCCGTTCAGGGCATCGACCAGCCCAAATATTAGTTGCTCGATTTTCTCAGGAGACAAACCGATGCGCCGATCCGCGGCGGCCCCGGTTGTCGTCCAGGTCGATTCCACGCAGATCCACTGGGAATAGATGGGAGACTCGGGCACGCGATGATCGGCCCATTGCCGACTCCACTTGAGGTGTGCCGGATGCAGCCCCAACACGTCCGCATCGAATGCCACCACCGTGTCGAACATGCTGAAGTCGTAATCGATTCGCAACGGCGTTCCGAATACGCGGCGGCTGGCTTGATACTCATTGTCCCGATCCAACGGATCGTATACGTGCCAGGACACCTCGGGAAATCGCATCCGGATTTGCCGCCGCAGCCGCTCCAAAGACAGACTGCTGTGGGGTTGGGTTAGCACGAACAGCCCGCGTCCGCCCTTCGTTTCCGCCTGGCGCAACAGGTCGCGCAACCATGCCTCTGCCTGCGATCGATCGACGACCTGCATCTGCCTTGCGGCCGCCGCACCGGTAACGGCCGATTCCCGTCGATCCACTGGTCGCCGAATCGCGTGGCGGCTGCGAATCGGATCGTACAAATCGAGAATACTGGATTGCATCCAGACGTCGGTTCCACCCAAGCTGCACGGGTGCTCGGGATTGCCTTCGATCTTGATGGGCCGGCCATCCAACGATTTTGCCAGCAGGCCATTGACCACGCCCCGAAACTCGAATCCGGACGCGAACCACACGGCCTTCCCCGGAGGGCGGTGGTGCTCGCGGGTGATGCGCGGAACGACATGCTGCTCCGGCCAATAACGGCAGCCCGTCGTGGTGGCCCCCGCCAACGCCAACGAAGCCGCCATCAGCCGGGAGAACTCGCGACGATCCACTTCGGGCAACTCCGGTCGCTGGGCAGGGCCAACCCGCCTTCCTGACTCGGTCGAATGATGCTGACGCGACATGTCGGATACCCCTTGCCTCAACGGTGGCAGACCGTGCAATTGGTCATGAACTGGGAACTCGGAATCTCATATTGCTCGTGCAGCCGCTGCAACAGATCGGCGGGCTGGTCGGACGCCTGATCAGCCGACCATTCCATATCGGTAATGCGATCGAGAGGCCGCAGATTGGGTGTTGGATTGCGATGGCATTTCAAACACCAGGCCATCGACAAGGGCTCGTGCTGGTGCACCTGTTCCATCTGGTCGATCCGGCCGTGGCACGTCACGCAACCGACGCCGTGGTTGACGTGAGCCGCATGGTTGAAGAAGACGAAATCGGGCTCGTCATGGATTTTCACCCACCGCACCGGCTGCCCGGTTTCAAAGCTGTGCCGCAGGTCGGCGAGTTTATCGCTATCGGATCGAATCGACGCGTGACAGTTCATGCACATGGTCGTCGTGGGAATCGCTGCGTATGCCGAGTCTTCGACGGTGGCATGGCAATAGCGACAATCCATCTTTAGTTCACCGGCATGCAGCTTGTGGGAAAACGGGATCGGCTGTTGCGGCCGGTAGCCAACGTCGGTTGTCCGCGGAGAAAAGAACAATCCGATTACCAGGGGAATCCAGGTTGCCACGCCGATCCGCGGGGGGACATCGAAGTCGCAGCAGGATTGTGCCGGGCCATCGGCGAACTGATCGACGAGCCCCGGTTGACCGATTACTGGAAGTTTGTGCACGAAGGAACGTCGCGTCCGTACCTGCAGCGAATCCTCGATTTCTCCAATGCAACGCGTGGTTATCGCATGGAGGATTTGGAGGCCAAGGCTGCGGAGGGAATCCCGGCAATTCTGTGCACGCGCACCTATCCCAAGATTGGAGCCTGGGAGCAGACACAGGAATCGCGTCCCTGGTACACGCGTTCTGGCCGCCTGGAATTCTACCGGGATGAACCCGAATTCATGGATGCAGGCGAAAACCTGGTGGTGCACCGCGAACCCATCGATTCGACCTTCTACCAGCCCAACGTGATCGTGGCCCAGCCGCATCCGTTGCTGCGTCCCAAGTCACCCGAGGACTACGGGGCATCGCGGCAAGATCAATCGGGCGATGCGCGCCAAGCGCGGAATGTCATCATGTCGGTGGACGATGTTCTCAAGTCCCATCATCCACTGCATACCTACGGTTACAACCTGATCTTCCACACTCCCAAGTACCGGCACGGGGCTCATACCACTCCCACCGACTTGGACATCATCGCGGTGTGGTTCGGGCCGTTTGGCGATATGACGCGCCGTGATCGGCGGATGGCGTCCGTCATGGACATGTACGTCGACATACACCCTGCCGATGCCAAGATGCTGGGGATCGAGGATGGCGACTACGTGTGGATCGACGCCGACCCCCACGATCGGCCGTTCCATCACTGGCAGGATAATCCCAAATGGTACCGCGTCGCGCGACTGATGGCTCGCGCTCGTTACTATCCCGGCACGCCTCGCGGCGTGACCCGTATGTGGCACAACGCGCACGGCGCCAGCATGGGGACGGTGCTGGGGGCTCAACAGAATCCGACCGGTCTGTGCAAGTCGCAGACGACGCAGTACCAGGCTTTGTTCCGTTCGGGCAGTCATCAGAGCTGCACGCGCGGTTTCATCAAGCCGACGCACATGACCGATTCGCTGAACGTCAAAGAATTGTTGACGCACGACATGACGCAAGGCTTCGTTCCCGATGTCCATTGCCCGACCGGTGCGCCGCGGGAATCGATGGTGCGGATCACGCGGGCTGAACCTGGCGGCATCGACGGCGTCGGATTGTGGCGGCCCGCCGCGCGAGGGCTGCGTCCGACCTACGAGAACGAATTGTTGCAGAAGTTCATTCGCGGCGAGTTCGTGAAGAAATCGTGACCTGGCGACGGCCCCGTAACGAGGGAGTGACAAAGATGGCTCAGCGCTATAA
>RFIQ01000127.1 GCA_003695565.1 Planctomycetota bacterium
ATCACGACCAGCTCACGACCGATTATCCCTATACCCTCCTGGTTGCTACCGCCGATGCCTGCAGCGCATCACGGCCCGGGGCCCGACGCGAGTCGCTCGAGAGATACATCAAGCGGATGGAGGAATTGGAGTCGATCGCCAAGGGGTTTCCGGGGGTTGAGCAAGCTTTTGCGATTCAGGCGGGACGGGAACTGCGGGTTATCGTTAGCGCCAGCGAGACCGATGACGCCAAAGCCGCGAAGATCTGCCGCGACATCGCCAAGGCCTTTGAGCAACAACTCACTTATCCCGGCGAGATCAAAGTCACGGTGGTTCGGGAAAGCCGATTCACGGAGGTAGCGAAGTGACCGTCGGCGATTGGCGATCGGTGCCCTCCGTGCTGGAGGGGGCCATCCGCATTGTCATGCTGGGAGACGTCGTTGGTAAGCCCGGTGTTCGCATCGCATGCCGTGCTGCCGCGTGGTTACGCCGCGAGATAGGGGCTGCGGTAATCATCGCCAATGCAGAGAATGCGGCCGATGGCTCTGGTTTGCGATGCGACCAGTATCGCAAGTTGATCGATGCCGGGATCGATGGAATTACTTTGGGAGATCACGTCTATCGCCGGCGGGAAATCATCGATGTCCTGGAGCGTGAATCGAACATCATTCGTCCGGCCAACCTGCCTGCCGAGGCGCCGGGACGCACGCACATGACCTTGCCGACCGAAGGTGGCCACCTCCTGCTGGTAACCGCCGCCCTCGGGCGGGTCTTCATGAAGCCGGTCGATTGCCCTTTCCGGGCAGTGGAGCGAATTGTCGGAGACCCCGCACTGGGGGCCGGCCTGCGGTTGGTCGATTTTCATGCGGAAGCCACCTCCGACATGCAGTTGATGGGGCGGTTCTTGGACGGGAGGGTTACCGGCGTGTTGGGGACGCATACCCATGTTGCTACTGCGGACTCGCAAATCCTCCCTGGAGGAACAGGGTTCCAATGCGACGTTGGCATGACCGGTCCCTTCGAAAGTATCTTGGGACGCAAGGTGGATCCAGTCCTTAAGGCGGCCTTGACCGGATTGCCCGTCCCATTTCAAGTCAGTACCGGAGACGTCCGAATGAACGCGACCTGGCTGGATGCCGATCCGACCACCGGTCGGTGTCTGGCCATCGGGCGAATCGATGTAGCCGAAGCCGAGATTCCCGACTGATCGGCTGGTTCGATGGAAAGGGAAAGCAAAGTGGATGAGTCGCCGCGTGGCAGGCCCCGGGGCGGTCCAGGGAACGCACTCCGAGGCGCGTTGGATGGGGCTCCACTTTCGCCAGCGGTCAGGGGGACCGCGGCAGTGGCCGGCTTGGTCGCCGCGGGCCTGCTGCTGACTGCGGCCCGATTGCATCCCGATCCGTCGGGGCGTGGTACGCACCAGCAGTTGGGTCTTCCCCCCTGCTCTTTCGTCCTGCTTTGGAATATCCCCT
The DNA here is from genome assembly GCA_003695565.1 of Planctomycetota bacterium. Taxonomy (GTDB): domain Bacteria; phylum Planctomycetota; class Planctomycetia; order Pirellulales; family Pirellulaceae; genus Aureliella. Next base: position 1,452 of record RFIQ01000127.1, read on the forward strand.
GTCCCGCCTGCGGCATGACGACGAGCTGGGCGTTGGTGACCCAAGGCCGACTGGTGGCTGCAATGCGGGCGAACGCAGGAGGTGCGCTGCTGGCGATAATCGCTCTAGCTTACATTCCGTCAAGTTGCTATTTCTTTCTTCGAGGAGTTGCGACGCGTGGGCAGTGGTTTTCCCTGTTCCTGGCTACCGCTCTCGTGTTGGCCCTGGTTGCTGCCATTGCACAATGGCTTGCGCGGCTCGCAGCCGGATGACCGTTTTCTTGAAAATAGCCGAGAAGGACCGAGGCTTCGCTCATGAATATTTCTGCACCCGCCGCGTCCCGTCTAGCAATCTTGGGGCTTTTGATTTCGGCCTTGATGATCGGCTCTACCGGGTGCGTAGGATTGGTGGCCAATATGCTCCATACGATTTACGGCAATAATGTCCCAGCAGAATACGATGGATTGCAGGGACAACGTGTCGCCGTGCTGTGCCGCACCGATACCGGATTGGGTAACGATGCGACGACTTCGATCCTCAGCAGCGGCATCTACGCCGCGTTGAGTATGAATGTTAAGGACATCGAAATGGTGCGGCAGACCGAAGTCGACCAGTGGCTTGATGCGCACGCTTGGGATGACTCAGACTACGTCGAAATCGGAAAAGGCGTCCATGCAGACCGCTTGGTGCTCGTGGAGGTGCTGAACATGAGCCTGAACAACGGCCAAACCCTGTACCAAGGACGAGCCAACATAACGGTGACCGTGTACGAAATCCCCAGTGGCAAACTGGCTTTCCGCAAGCAAATGCCGGAATTCGTCTTCCCTGGAAACGGAGGGATGCCCGTCACGGAAACGACCGAATCGAAGTTCCGCAGTTTCTTTTTATCGGTGATCACGCGTCGCGTGGCAGGGTTGTTTTACCCCGTGGATGCGACAGCCGATGTCGCCTTGGACGCCACTGCCAGCGGAATCTAGCCGGTCTACCGGTCCTGGTCGCTGGCGGGTCTGCAATGCCAGGTATCTTCGCGTCAATGGCCGGCGTACAGAATGCAGAGGCCTGAGAAAAAGCAGCACGCCCGGCAGGATTCGAACCTGCAACCCTCGGTTCCGAAGACCGATGCGCTATCCAGTTGCGCCACGGGCGCATGCCGCTGCCGGACAGATGCCCGACGCCAGAGACGATGAATTGTAGCCGACCGGAGGCGGGATACAACCCGAAACAACGGACTGGACCATGCCTAAACCGCTCCCAGGTCCGCTTTCGACCTGAATCGTTCGGTGCCGTCGACGGAATTATGGGGGGCAGGCTCGTTACCAGTGCTCGTTGCACGGGCTTATGCCGCCCGGTCCTCCGGAATCAGGAATTCGTTGGGGCTATGAGTCCAATCGAAGCATGGCACGGTAGCCACGTCGAGTAAGCGAGTATCCGTCGCGGACGCTCTCGGCCACCAGTAATCCGTCGGCAATCATCTCTTGCAGACCGGCCTTCTTGGAACCCACGTCGGTATTGCTCAAGCACAGTACCTGGCCGGGAGACATCAAGTACTTGCGAAAAACGCGCAGGATTTTGATCTCGTTATCGGTAAGATTGGACAACGACCGCTTGAATTCGCTCCCAACCGGAGGAGCTGCCTTCCGACTCGAACTGGTATTTGCAGGCTTCGATTGAGGCGATTTGGCTCTGCTCGTCCCACCTGCGTTTGCCGATTTTTTCTTCGCAGAAGCTGTGGGCGATGTTTTCGTCGCACGTGCCATTTACTTTCCTCATTGCTAAAAACTCGTTACCCAAACCCGCCCACTGCCCACGCCATCCGAGGACCTGCCAATCAAGCCTTTCTGGGCCTGGGATTGGGCCGCTTTGGATCAAGAACGCGGAGAGGTATGCCTCTCGGGAAACGCCCATTCTGGCGTAATCATGCCCGATTATACGGATTTAGAGCCAAAAAAGCCAGTGTAGGGTATTTTGCAGCGCATTCTCGGCTGCATGGAGGCTGTCGTTAGCGGTTCGCAGGTGTGCATAGCGGCGGGTACAATGTGGTGCAGGACGGGCCACTCGGCAGCACTAGAACCCCACTTCAAGAAAACAACATTGGGGACGCATGGCCATTTGGCTCAGAAGCTGTATTGCGGAGTGGCGCAAGGCTCTCCGGCGGCAAGGAAAGTCGGCGAACTGGTAAGCAACGGCAGTGGGGAACGGCGAGCGGTAACACATGGGAGAAGGCGCATCAATGACGAAGCGGTGGAGCGATCGAATCAGGGGCAACGTGTGGAAGATCGGCATTGCCATTATGGGGATTGCTGTCGGTCTGACGGTGGGTAGAGCTCAGGCGCAGCAGCGGCCACCCAATATTATCTACCTGTTGTTGGATGACGCCGGTTATGGAGACCTCTCTTGTTACGGCCAACGTCGTTTCGAGACGCCCAATATCGATCGCGTTGCAGCCGAAGGAATGCGATTTACCCAGCACTACGCTGGTTCGACCGTTTGCGCTCCGACTCGGTGTTGCCTGATGACGGGCCTGCATACGGGACATGCCTATGTTCGCGGCAATCGTGAAGTTCAACCGGAAGGCCAGGCCCCCATGCCAGCCGAAATCGTCACCATTCCGCGGTTGCTGAAGCGGGCTGGGTATGCCACCGGTGCTTTCGGGAAATGGGGGTTAGGCGCTCCCGGCTCGACAAGTGATCCAGCGCGGCACTTCGATGAGTTCTTCGGATACAACTGTCAGCGCCAAGCCCATCGTTATTATCCGACCCACCTGTGGCACAACTTCGAGAAAGTGCCCATGGACGGAAAAACCCACTCGGCAGAACCGATCATGCAGGCGGCTTTGCGCTTTGTACGGCAGCACCGAGACCACCCTTTCTTCTTGTATTTACCGGTTACGATCCCACATGCGGCCATGCAGGCTCCACCGGAATATGCGGAGCCGTTCCGCAAGAAATTCGCCCAGTTCGAGGACCGAATCGGTCAGTATGCTGGGACTCGTACTCCCAACCCCATTGCCCAGTTTGCCGGCATGATGACCCAGGTGGACGATCAGGTAGGCGAATTGCTGCAGTTGCTCGAGGAGCTCGGTCTGACTGAAGACACCTTGTTGATGATCAGCAGTGATAATGGTCCTCACCGTGAGGGCGGGCACGACCCCGACTTTTTCGATAGCAACGGCCCGCTTCGCGGCTACAAACGCGACTTGTATGAAGGTGGTATTCGCGCCCCTTTGATCGCAAAATGGCCAGGCCACATTGCCGCCGGAGTCGAAACCGACTTCGTGTGCGCCCATTGGGACATGCTCCCTACCTTTTGCGAGCTAGCTGGGATCGAATCGCCGAGTGGCCTTGATGGTGTGTCGATCGTGCCGACACTGACTGGAACCGGCCAGCAACCGACCCACGCCTACCTCTATTGGGAGTTCTACGAACAGGGGGGCAAGCGCGCGGCACGCATCGGAAACTGGAAAGCCGTCCAGCTTAACCTGCGCAAATCAATGGACGGGCCGATCGAGTTGTACGACCTTCAACAAGACGAAGGTGAAACCGTCAACCTGGCGGACCGACATCCCGAGGTAGTGGAATTGGCAAAGAAGGTGTTTTCCGAAGCACACACGCCATCACCGCTGTGGTCATTCCAGCCACAGTCGCGTTGACGTCCCCCCGATTAAACGAGGGAGTTGTTGCGCAGTCCCATGAGCGACAACGATGCAGGCTACCGACGGCTGTTTTCCGACAAGCGAATGGTGGCGGACCTGATCCGCGGCTACGTTCCCCAGTCGTGGGTCGCCGACTTGGATCTGGACACCCTGGAGATGCTCAGCGGAAGCTTCGTCGCCGAAGAGTACCGGCGCCGGGAGAGCGACGTGATCTGGCGCGTGCGATTCCGCGACCAGTGGCTGTACGTGTACTTGCTGATCGAATTCCAATCGACCGTCGACCGGTTTATGGCGCTGCGGATGATGGTCTACGTGGGGCTGCTCTATCAGCGTTTGCAAAAGGAGGGG
>RFIQ01000128.1 GCA_003695565.1 Planctomycetota bacterium
AGCTCGGGTTTCTGGATAAGCCGCGGCGATTGGCCAGCCGTTCTGAGCGCGGCCATGTAGCAGCCATTAGCAGCAAGCGGTCGAAGGCCAAGGCGGCCGCTGGTGTCGAGCTGGCGCCCAAGCCGGGGTGCGAGCCGAAGCGTTTTGTGCGTGAGTTGCGTGGTGCGGCCGACCTGGCCGTCGGCGCAGAGGTGAGTGCCGCAGTTCTTGAAGGTGTTGCCTCGGTCGACGTGATCGGCATCAGCAAGGGGCGTGGGACCGCCGGGGTCATGAAGCGGCATAACTTCCGCGGCCAAAGGGCGACCCACGGCGTAAAGAAATGCCACCGGCACGCCGGCGGTACCAGTATGGGCACCTATCCAGGCCGAACGCTGAAAGGCAAGAAGATGGCCGGGCATTATGGTGCGGCTCGTACCACGGTCCGCAATCTGAAGGTGGCCAAGGTCGATCCGGAGAACAACCTGCTGTTGGTGCGGGGAGCGGTGCCGGGGCCGCGCGGTGGTTTCGTCGTGGTGCGAGAGTCAAACAAGGTCGGGTAGTTCGTGATTCGATTGGCGCAGGGCCGCCGTCGTTGGGTCAGCAAATTGGGTCGAGAGCATGGTAACGTTGACGGTTTACGATCGAAGCGGGGCTGAGGTCGGTACGGTAGATGTCGATCCCGCAACAATTGCGCCTCGGGTTAACCGCCAGTTGCTGCATGATGTTGTGGTGATGTATCTGGCGAATCGGCGGCAGGGCACCAAGAAGACCAAGGGGCGCGGTGAGGTCGCTGGTTCAACGCGGAAGTTGTACCGCCAGAAGGGAACGGGCAATGCCCGAGCGGGTTCCCGGCGAGCACCACAGCGCCGAGGTGGCGGGCATGCCATGCAGTTGCGTCCGCGCAGCTTCTACTATCGCCTGCCTCGCAAGGCGATTCGAGCCGCGACCAAGATGGCGATCGCTTCCAAGATCATGGACGGCGAGGTCTTGGTGCTGGATCGGCTGGAGTTGGATGCGCCGAAGACAAAGGAACTGGCTACAACCCTCAAGGCTTTGGGTCTGGATGGGGTTACCGCCCTGTTGGCCACTAAGGACTACGCACCGAATGTCCATTTGAGCGCTAGGAATATTCCGGGTGTCGAGGTGACGCGTGTGGCGGATCTGAATGCTTTGGCGTTGTTGCGTCCCAAGCGCGTCGTGTTGACCCGGGATGCGTTGGATGCGATCGCAGCTAGCGGCGCCGCAGCGTCGGTCTAAGTCATAGCGGAATCTGCCAAGCGGGAGTTGGGATAAGATGGCAAACAAGAAAAAGGTGGGCCCCAGGATAAAGGCTCAGGTGGGTGGTGGGCTGCAGTTGCAGCCGCACGAGGTGATCGTGCGTCCCCTGGTGACCGAAAAAGGGGTGCATCGCGCCACGCGTAACAATCATTATGCGTTCGAGGTTCATCCGCAGGCGACCAAGATCGATGTCCGCCGCGCCATCGAGGAGCTGTTCGAGGTGAAGGTGGAGAAGGTGATGACCCAGAATCGCCCCGGTAAACCCAGGCGTTATCGAAATCGGGTTTCGCGCACCAGCAACTGGAAGAAGGCGGTCGTCAAACTGGATCCGGAGCACCGCATCGACTTCTTCTAATCGGCAGTCGGTCGTCGGGATTACGGTAGCTCAATTGCTTAGGTAGGAATCATGGGAATTCGAAAATACAAGCCGACTTCGCCCGGCAGGCGCAACGCCTCGGTCAGCGACTTCGCTGAGCTGACGCCCGGAGCGCAGCCCGAGAAGTCCCTGCTGCGTCCCAAGAAGAAAAAGGGTGGGCGCAACAACCAGGGAGTGATCACGGCTCGGCATCGTGGCGGAGGGCACAAGCAGCGGTATCGTTTGATCGATTTCAAGCGCAACAAGGATGGGATTCCCGCCAAGGTGGATTCGATCCAATACGACCCCAACCGCTCGGCGCGGATCGCTCTGCTGGTCTATGCAGACGGTGAAAAGCGGTACGTGGTCGCCCCGGATGGCTTGAAGGCTGGCCAGCAAGTTCAAAATGGCGCGGACGCGCCGGTGAAGGTCGGAAACTGCCTCCCGTTGAAGAGCATTCCGCCGGGAACCGAGGTTTTTTGCATCGAGATGCAGCCGGGACGCGGCGCGGCGCTGTGTCGCAGCGCCGGATCGATGGCGACCTTGATGGCTCGCGAAGCCGATTGGGCCCAGTTGAGCTTGCCCAGTGGCGAGATTCGTCGCGTGCCGGGCAACTGCCGGGCTACCATTGGACGTTCCAGCAACCCCGATCACGGTGCCGTACGGTTGGGTAAGGCTGGGCGCAAACGCTGGAAGGGGCGGCGACCGCATGTTCGCGGCACAGCCATGAACCCGATCGATCACCCGCATGGTGGTGGTGAGGGCCGGACCAAGGGTGGCCGGCATCCAGTAACGCCACAAGGGTTGCCCACTAAGGGACGATCGACGCGGGCGCGACGCAAGCCGTCCAATGCCGCCATCGTTCGTCGCCGACGATCCCGTCGCTACGGCCAGCTGAAGTTGAGATAGGCTCCGCGTGCGGTTGATGGATTGCCTGTCAATCGCACCGCGATCGAGAATTGCGTGGATACGATATACAGATTTGTTTTTCCTGAATACTGAGTTGCAGATTCATGGGACGTTCGACAAAAAAGGGTCCTTACGTCGACCCGCGGCTGTTCGAGAAGGTAACCAAGGCGCAGCAGGCCGGCCGCTCCGATCCGATCACCACCTGGTCCAGGCGGTGCACCATCGTGCCGGAGTTTGTGGGCCTGACCTTTATGGTTCACAACGGCCGTCAGCACATGCGGGTCTATGTCACTGAAGACATGGTGGGGCACAAATTGGGCGAGTTCGCTCCCACGCGGACGTTTCGCGGACACAGCGGTAAAGGCAAGCGGTAGGTTGGCCCGGGGGCGAGTCCGGCGCGACCGCAGGGGTTCGTCGGAATCGACACGGCCTGGTGAAAACAAGCAGAGTGAGGTTTGGTCATGGGGTTCAAGGCGACGCATCGTTTCGCACGGATTAGCGCCCGCAAAGTGCGACCGTTGGCGGATTTGGTGCGGGGGCGTTACGCGGACGAGGCACTGGAGGTGCTCAAGTACCAACCGCACCGCGGCGCGCGGATGCTGGAGAAGGTCCTGCGCAGCGCCATCGGCAATGCTCAGGATCCCGATCAGAACAACGGTCGGTCGTACGCTCCCGAGCGGTTGTTCGTGGTGGATGCCCGGGTCGATGGCGGACCGATGTTCAAGCGAATTCGGCCTCGTGCCCGCGGTATGGCTTACGGCATCCTGCGACGCACGTCGCACATTTCGGTGGAACTGGCGTCGATCGATGAACTGGTAGCAGATTAACGCAGCAACCATACCGCCGCCGCGGGTGGTGGTCATTGCTGATTTCAAATCGATGAATTCATTAAGACTGAGACGGTAGCATGGGTCAAAAGGTCAATCCGATCGCTTTCCGCACGGGCGTGGTCACGGGCTGGAAGAGCCGTTGGTACGCATCCAAGCAGGAATTTGCTGAGCTGCTGGTGGAGGATCAGAAGATCCGCAAATTCATCAAGCAGCATCCGGACAGTAGGATTCGACAGCAATACCGCAATGCGGGGATCGATCGGGTGGAGATCGAGCGGACGCGCGATGAAGTCCGTGTGATCCTGTATGTAGCCCGGCCCGGCTTGATTATCGGCAAGAGCGGCAAGGACGTGGAAAAGTTGCAGGAAGAGCTGCAGGCGTTGATCGGACGCCGGGTGAATTTGAAGATCGAAGAAGTAGGCGACCAGGAGTTATGTGCTCAGTTGGTGGCTGAAGAGATTGCAAATCAATTGATGAAGCGAGCCAATTTTCGCCGCACCATGAAACGGGCTTTGGAAAGCACGATGCAGAAAGGTGCGTTGGGGATCAAGGTTCAATTGGCCGGCAGGTTGGGGGGAGCTGAAATGGCGCGTCGCGAGAAGGCGATCGCCGGTTCCTTGCCCCTCAGTACCTTGCAAGCCAAGATCGACTACGGTTTTGCAGAAGCGGCGACGCCGCAGGGCAATCTGGGCATCCAGGTGTGGATAAATCAAGGTTCTTACGCGGGAGACTCAAGCGATGGCGCTAATGCCCAAGCGGGTCAAGCATCGAAAAAGCCAAAGAGGTCGTATAAAAGGTAACGCCACGCGTGGCAACACGGTCGTCTTCGGCGATTTCGGGTTGCAGGCCCTCCAGGGCGGCTGGATCAAAGCGCGTACGATCGAGGCAGGACGTATCGCCGCTCAACAATATGTTCGCGGCGAAGGCAAGCTGTACATACGCATTTTTCCGGACAAGCCGATTTCCTCCAAACCCTTGGAAACCCGCATGGGGAAAGGGAAGGGGGAACCGGAGGCTTGGGTGGCCGTGGTCAAACCGGGAACCGTGCTGTATGAACTGGCGGGCGTGACCGAACAACAGGCCAAGATTTGCTTCGCGCGGCTGGCCGCCAAGATGCCGGTGCCGGTGCGATTGGTGCGGCGTCGTACGGTGTAGGCCGTTGCGACCGCAGAGGGGTGCAGAATTATTATTTTGAATTTGGATTGCGGGTATTTGCCATGAAGATCAACGAGCTTCGCGAAATGAGCGACGAACAGCTCGAGTTGACGGCCAAAGAGGCGATCGAACAGTTGTTTCGGTTGCGGGTCAAAGCGCAGACTGAGAAGCTGGAGACGCCCAGTGAAAAGAGACGGTGCCGTAAGTTGATCGCTCGCATCCGCACGATCCAAACGGAGCGGGCCAAGAAGGCAGCCCAGGCCGGAGCATAGATCAGAACAGTCGATGACCAAGGTCGGACGCGAGTGGTGGAACACTCCGCCCCTTCATTTGGACCAGGCGAGAAAGACGAACGAACATGCCAGCAAGAGTATTGATTGGAGTCGTAACCAGCGATCGAGCGGACAAGACGCGCCGTGTCGAGATCAAACGGTTGGTGCAGCACCCCAAGTACAAGAAATACATCAAACGCCGTACGATTTGCCACGTGCACGACGAGGGTAACGAGTCGGCGTTGGGAGATACCGTCGAGATCCAGGAGTGCCGTCCGCTGAGCCGTACGAAGCGGTGGAAGTTGGTGCGGGTCGTGGAGAAGAGTCGGGAAGTAGACATTTCGGCCCTCAAGGCGGCCCGTAAAGCTCAGGCGGAATCCGAGGAAGCGGAAGTGATGGAGGAGCTGGCTGGCGGAGATGCAGTCGCGGAATAAACTTCCCTCCCCCCAGCCGTGCTGTTGCGCCGCGCTGTCCCGGCCCGGCGTCGCAGGACAGAGAACAGA
>RFIQ01000129.1 GCA_003695565.1 Planctomycetota bacterium
GGACGGTCCAGTTGGCCAAACCGAGCGAGGCGATGCCGCAAGCCGATGCCAGAAAGGACCGGCGAGTTTTCCTGTTGGGGGTCATGGTGGCACACCCTGAAACGAGTTGTAATGCGGAGGGAGAATCGACGGATCACCAATTCTACACGGCGGACGTCGCAGGGCGCGGGGGCCACCCCATAGGGCGCATAAAAAATGCCCGCCGAAAGAATACGGCGGGCACTGGGTCTGTCGGTTCATGTGGCTCCCCACCACTGCTGTGCGGGAACATCGCAGTGGGGAGTCGCATCAGAAACAACTAGGCGGACGGAGCCGCATCGGCTGCCGCGTCCGGCGTGGGCGCGGGCGGTGCTTCGGCGGGAGCTTCTTCAATGGCACCACCGTCGGTGGTCGTGCTGCAGTTCGGGCATCCAGCGGAAACGGAACCGCAGGAACTGCAACTACCGCAGCTAGGAGCCGGCTGGCAGCATCGCGATGCACGGCGAACGACCAAGCGGCGCTTGGGCTTGCAGCAAGATACTTGTTCGCAGCATGGCGCGGGAGCAGCGGCTGCACAGCAAGGTGCCGGTGCGGGCTCACAGCAAGGTGCCGGAGCCGGCTCGCAGCAAGTCGGTTCGGGGGCACAGCAATTGGCTGCCCGACGGGCGCGGAGCTTGGCCAGCAAACCACCGCTGCAGTCGCGCTCGCGGACCGTACCGCAGCATCGAGATGCCTTCAACTTGGCAACCAGACCACCACCGCAGGCCGATTGTCCACCACACTTGTTACGCAAACCAATTGCGTAGCTTTCTTGGGCCGTCAAGCTGGCGGCCACGAGCATTGCCACACCAGCGATGCCCGCAATCAAACGTCGATTCATGGGATTCCTCCATCACGTAAGCAAAACAAAGATCTCTCAACCGCTGAGCTATCTCGGCGGTCACCCGCCTGTTGTTTCCTAAACCTCTCGCTTGCTGTTGTTCAACCTTGCCGGTCCAGCAGATTTTGCCGGTTAGACCGAATGGGTAGATTAAGCAAACTGGCCAATAGGTTATCGTCGCCAAGGGCGCTGTCAACGGGGCGGAAGGCAACTTGACCATCACAACCCTTGTCGGGTTCCCGTTTGTCAGACTCTCTCTGCAGCCCGGGCAATCGTTTCCGGGACCTGACCAGGAATTCGAGCGTTATCAGGCGAGATATGGGCTTGCCGCAGGGAAAACCGGAACTGGAATTGGCTTACCATCGCCGCGCTCGATGGCCACCGCCTCCGCCTTCGCCCCTGCCTCTAGCCGCACGATGCTGACCCTTGTGGGTGGGGTGGTTGTCCCGTCTGACGCCATGATGGCCGCCAGGTCGGCGGTGCGGCAGATTGTCACACCCCAGGGGGCCACCAACGAAGCAGGGCCCGCGATGCGTGGCAGGCTTCTCCACAGCGGCCAGCTTCAGCCATCGCATAGGATGCACTCGGTGCGAAACAGCTCGGACAGGATGCGGTATGCGTCGTGATAGATGCGGGGATGGCTGCTTCCGCGCGGGCCAGCGACATTCAGGATGGCAATCGAGTGCTGATGGAGCCAACTGGCGATTTGTGGAATCGAGACATCGCCGTCGATGCGCACCCGCAGGACCGGCTTCTTCCGCCGATTCGCAATGCGATACGTCAAGAGAGTGCCTCCCTGCATCCGACGCCGATAGAGGATCAAGGTGGCATCGGAGTCGATCACATTCTGTTCGGTACGCGCAGCGTAATCGGGCGAATCCATTTCGGTCAGCAGGTAACGGGCGTCCAACCTCCCGTCTTCGGCGATGCGACCCTGCGGACACCATCCTCCGTGGTCGATTCCTAAGTCCAACGCCACATCCAGCGCGGCGCGGTCCACCCCGGTTTGTCCGCCCGAAACCAGTTTGCTGATTCCATGTGTAAACAATTCGCTGGCCATGGCTTCCTTTTTGAATTGGTCGCTTCCCAACGCCCTGGCCGTGTGCTATCGACCGCCAAAGGACCAGCAGCCAACCGGCCAACCTGCGCAGCCTACTCACTGAGGGGATTCACTGGTGACGGGCGAACCACCATCACCGAATTCATCCCAGACTGTGCTGGGGACGTCTGCCCAAAGTTCGGTCGGCAAAGCAGTGAAGGTCATCGGTGCGCGCCGCGTTGGATGGTGGATTGTAACTTGATAACAGTGCAACCGAATCCCCTGCTGGCTGCGCGGGCGGTGACTTGCGGTGCCATACTTCGTATCGCCGCGAATGGCGAGTCCCCGAGCGGCCAGTTGGACGCGAATCTGATGCTTGCGCCCGGTTACCAATTCCACTTCGACTAGGGCCCCCGACCTGGTCGTCGCAAGCTGGCGAATCCGCAGTTCGGCTCGGCTGGCGTCGCGGCTCGCCGAGGGCAGGACCTCCATCCGCTGGGCCCGTTCGTTTTTGCGCAACCAATCGACCCACTCGTGCCAATCCGATGTCGGCTCCGAGGTCAAGCGTCCCAGGACTTCCGCTACATAGCGTTTGGTGACGGAGCGGTCTCGAATTTGAGCCGACAATCGGGCTGCGGCTTTGCTGGTTCGGGCCAAGACCAATACGCCCGAAACATCTTTGTCCAATCGACTGACGATGCCCACGTACACATTTCCGGGTTTGTTGTACTTTCGTTTGAGATGATTTACCGCCCAGTAGTAGACCGAAGGTACCCCTGACTGCGTCCCCATCGTGGGAATCCCAGGCGGCTTGTTGACGACCAACAGGTGGTTGTCCTCGTACAAGATCTGCATGGTCCGCCGGTGCGAGTTAGCGATGGAAGCCAGGACAATCAAAACGTAATCACTTGTTCGTCATCGGGCACAAACATCTGCAGCGTGTCGCGCTGGTGTCCGGTCAATCGAATGGTCGAGCCGATTACTTCCGCCAGCGGATTGGTGTGGATCAGCGCGGTCTGCCGAGGCCGAATCGACTCCACCAGTTCGGTTACACCGGCCAACCAACTGTGCCCCGTCTTTTCCGCCAGCGATTGTTGGTCGTCTCCGAAATAACACTCGTGCAGCAATAAATCGCAGTCGTACAGCAGCGACCGGTAAGGGGTTTCAGGGCGCGCCACCGTGTCGGTCATGTATGCCAATTTGCGACCATCCCCCTGCAGCACGAACCCCAGGCTGCCACCGGGATGTTCTTGCGGAAACCATTGCAAATCCCAGCCGTCCATCTGCATGCGCCCAGTACTGTCTTCCAGGGAACAGAATTCAAATGGCGGATCGACTGGAAAGACGTGCTGGCTGAATAAATGGTCACGAACGGCATCGAGTTTCACGGCCTGGCCAACCACGCGCACCGATTCGACTTGCGTCACTGCCAGCAGATCCAGGAGAAAAGTCAGCCCCACAATGTGATCGAGATGCGCATGAGAAAGGAGGATCGTCAGTCGCTGCACCGGATCCCGTAGCAACAAGGGGGTCAATCGAAAAAAACCCGTTCCAGCGTCCAGCACGACCGACCACTGAGGCACGTAGTAGCAAGCCGTATGCCGCGTGGGGCTGGGGTGATAACCGGTCGTGCCCAGGCAATGTAATTGCATCGCCACCTCTCAGTTACTGCGTTGGTCCCTGTGTCTGATCGACAAATCCCACCCCACGGCGGGCATTCTAGAGCCCCAGCAGCCCATGGGCAACCATTGCCAGCAAGACCGCTGCCGTCACGGCAATCAGCACCGCCGCCAGGATTAGCAATGCGATGCCCAGGTAGTACCCGGTCTTGATCAGTGACCTGTTTTTGGGGTCTGCAATTCCGGCCTCGATGTCCGCCAACGCGGCCCGTCCGGCCATGGTCGCGACGATGGCAAACACCAGGGAGATGGGACAACCCAACAGCAACGTCAGCCAGCCGACCAACGCCATCACGATCACGAAGCGGCTGGGATCGGACTTGGGATACCCGGCGGCATCCGATCCGTCCCCTGGGGCCACTGCCGGGCGCCCAGCAGTCGCCGCGCCCGGCCGTTGACCCAGTGCACAGACCGCCGCCACCGCATCGGTTGGAACGACTTCGGCGGCAGGCGCCCAGCTCCCCGCCTCGCCGACGCGCACCAGATACTTCTGCCCCACGCGGCTTTCCCGGAACCAGCGATCGAGCACAGACCGATCTACCGGCCCGTAGATGGTCCCATTGTCCGAGCGCAACCAGTATCGAGCCCCCGAGTCGTCGGTGCCGGGATTGCGTGGCGGTTGCTCCTCCGTCGCGACCGCTAACGCCGACGTCGATTCGGTCGGAGCGGGGACGCGGTAGACCTGACCACAGGAGGGACAACGGGCGTGCTTCCCCGCATGCTCGTCGGCAACCCTGAGCGGCCTTCCGCATCCGGCGCAAATCGTGTCAATCGCCATGGCGGTCTAGGTCCTTGCAGGTTGGGCCGCATGTTGCTCCTGACGCAAGTAGATGAAACTCTTTCCCAGGCGTCCTCCGTAGTTGCCCGCCGAGATTTTCACCAGTCCGGGCGATTCCCGGGAGGCTTCAATGGCGGCGTGCGTGGCCCCGGCCACCGCCTGCAGGTTGCTGCCGTTGATGACGATCTCCATGATCGATGCAACGCCCAGGGGAACCCGTGAGGCCGCCCCCAGCCTGGATTTCAGCGTGGGGCAGTATTCCGCAAAGGTGCTGGCGATCAAGAACGAGTACTTGCTGCCGGCTTTCGAGGCGCTGGCCGCGATCCCACCAGGAAACGGTGTGATCGTGTCGGGGCACTGCCCGATTGCGGCTACTCCACGCTCGGCAGCCGCCAAGGCGGTGTCTTCGGATTCCCCCATGAACCACAAGTTGCCCCCCATGATCCCGTCAGCATACCCAAAGCGGCGGGACAGGAAGAACTCGCCGCCCATGGTCGGGATCACCCACCCCGGTTCTCCGTACCGCACGTCGCGAAACTGGTGCCCATCTCCGAAGAATGCAATCTTCCGCCCCAGCTTGAAGAAACCCGTCGTTGCGTTGAGCCGATTGAAACACCGCGCGGTGGGACAGGTCAGTACGTTCTGACTGATGCGAGCCAGTAAGACGCGTTCCAAATGCCGTTCGCGGTCCTTGCGAAAACGCGGTACATGCACTTGGATGATCGCGCCGGGACGCCCATCCGGAGTTTCCTGGCCCGGCGCAGCCCCATCCAAATACTGCGCCACTCCCGCTTCGCTATCGCAAAGGATCGTGCTGCTGGCATGCCCCGTGACGGCATGGCAACAATGTGCCAACCAAGTGGGATCGCGCGCCGTGACGAGAAACTCGGCATAGATGCTGCGGAATCCTTCCGCGTACGTATCCTCGATCTCTGCAGCCATTCGGGACTTCCTTTGCAAATAGCTCTTGCCATCAACGTGCGCAGCGGGCAATCGTCCTACGCTGCTGATCTGCCTCGGCCTGCGTAAATCGCTTCCTCAGTCACAACCTTGTCCATGTATATGTCGTGGTCCGCCATCGGGATCTCTGGAAATATCTGGCATTCGAACGCCAATGCCACCAATGGCGTGTCGGTGCGGGCATGTTGCAAAAGTTTATCGTAATAACCCTTTCCATGCCCCGTGCGGCCGCCCCGGCGATCGAATGCCACGCCCGGCACCATGATCAAGTCCAAATCCTGCGGCCGGAGACGCTTTGCAGCCAC
>RFIQ01000130.1 GCA_003695565.1 Planctomycetota bacterium
CAATCCGCGCCCCCGCGTGGGGGGCGATCGCCGCGAAGTACGAATACGACGCCTACGGCAACAACCTGCTCGACGCGACCGACCCCAATGAAAGCGGGCCGCTGGCGGAGGAGAATCCGTGGCGGTTCAGCACGAAGTACTACGACGGGGAGAATGACGACCCGGCGACCACCGCGAATGAGGGGACGTATTATTACGGCTACCGCTATTACCTGCCGCGATTGGGGCGGTGGATCAGCAAGGATCCACTGGAGGAGGCAGGCGGGCTGCTCTTATATTCCTTCGTTGGGAACGAGCCAATCGGGCTGGTCGACCCCTTGGGCCTTGATTGGTTTGAAAACCTGTCTAATTTCGTGGCCGGCGTAGGCGATGCGCTCAGTTTTGGGTTAACCAGGCTGGTCAGAAAAGGCCTGAACCGGATGATGTACGGCGAGTTCGACGATCCCGCCGACCCAACCAGTAAGGCTTACATCGCAGGCGAGGTTACGGAAGTCGTGGTGGAGATTGCGGTAACTGCCGGCGGATCCGCGCTACGTCATGCGGCGCGTCGCGTAATCCGTCGCGAACTTGAGGGCGGCGCGAGAAATGCGTTTCGTCGGGCCATCGGCAAGATACGCGGTGGAATAGTGCATCACGCAAACCCGATAAAGGGACACCCAAATGGATCATTAGCACGTTATCCCCTCCCGTTCAGATGGGCAGCGCGGGGCTTTTGGAATATGCGATATGTTCCCAACCGACAGGTTCACATGGCCCTTCACCTCAGAATGATGAAACTCGAAGCGTTGGATCGAGTACGCGAGGCGACTATCCTTGTAAGGCAGGCTGGAAACCGGATCGCCTGGTATCTGGAAGCACATTTCCATTGCTGTTGGGAGAATGTGACCGTCAATGTCCGTTTTCAAGGAAGCAGAGTCACTGGTGGAGAGGGCGAGAGCGCAACCAGTTATTCGGTTACTGCTGAATACGCCGAGACAGTCGGACCAAGCGGTGAGCACACAAGGGAGTAGCGATGTCGTGGGATTGGGTGGTCTTTCTCGCTTTAGCGGCGGTGCTCGGCAACATTGCAATCCGGGCCGTACTCCGGCGCAGCGACAGTGGCACATACTCTCCAGAACCGCCAATTCGAGTCACGGTCGGAACTGAGGAAGTCAATCGTATTCTTCGCGAATATGGAGCCATAGCCCGGGACGCGGAACCTCCGGGCCTTTCGCGTGAATTGCATAGGCGGCTTCTGGACGTTGCCATGGCTTATGACCGAATAGCTCCTGAGAGTGGAGTTCGCATATTCAGTAGGGAATTCATGCAGTCTCCCTATGAGCCAAACCGCCGCTTTGTGCAGATTGGCGAATGGGGAGACGGTTCCCCCGTGCTAGCCGCGCGAGATCCTAATGACGCCGCAATTTACATTTCTGATGTTGATGAGTGCATGCCCAATGAGGCGATCGTGCTGGCGCGTTCATTCGATGAATATCTATGCGCTGCGGTCCGACTGCACGAAGGGCGAGAATTGGGTTCTTCACGGATTAGCGGGAAGTAGATGAAGCCCAACGGCAGGTCTTTGTATCTTGTTGTTTGCTCAGAACTTCAAGATGCAGGAGGCTGCCGTTGGACACGAACAAGCTTAGCGAACTGCTTGGAGGCTGGGAAGGTTACCGCTTGGGAACGGTCGGCCGCGCGTCGCAGGTCGAGCAGCGTGGCGAGAAGCCCGAGATTTGGATCGAGCTCCATCCCGATCCGCAGCATCCGCGCCGCTGTGGCGGCTGCGGCCAGGTTGTGGCGGCGATTCACGAGACGACCGAACGGTGGATTCGTGATCTACCGATCCTCGACGCCGACACGTGGCTGCTGGTGCATCGGGTGCGTGTGAAGTGCCCCGAGTGCGGGCCGCGCGTCGAGCAATTGGACTGGCTGGACGCCCGGGCCCGGTTTACCCGTCGTTTCGCCGACAGCGTGGTGCGGCTGGCGGCGCTGCTACCGATCAAGCAGGTGGCCCAGTTCTACGATCTGCACTGGGAGACGGTCAAACGCCTGCACAAGGAGCACTTGCAGCGCACGTTGGGGCCGCCAGACTTGACGGGCATCGAGGTCATCGCGATGGACGAGTTTGCGATTCAAAAGGGCCAGCGTTACGCCACGGTCGTCGTGGAACCCTATCGCAAGCAGGTGCTCTGGGTCGGGCGGGGCCGCGGTCGAGAAGACATCCGGCCGTTCTACGAACTGCTGGGCGCTGAGGGCCGCGCGCGGCTCAAGGCGGTCGTGATGGACATGAACGGAGCGTACGAAGCGGAGATGCGGGCGCAGTGCCCGCAGGCCGAGGCCGTGTTCGATCTGTTCCACGTCGTGGCCAAGTACGGGCGCGAAGTGATCGATCGCGTGCGGGTGGACGAGGCCAATCGGCTCAAGCACGACCAGGCCGCACGGAAGGTGGTCAAAGGCTCGCGCTGGTTGTTGTTGCGCAACCCGGACAACATCAAGCGGGACGAGGATCGCGTACGCCTCGCCGAACTCCTGGCCGCCAATCGCAAGCTGGCCAAGGTCTACATTCTCAAGGAAGACCTGAAGCAACTGTGGGACTACCGCCACGTCGGCTACGCCTGGCGGTTTTGGCTCGACTGGTATCGCCGGGCGATCCGCAGCCGGATCGAGCCGCTGAAGACGTTCGCCCGTCGGCTGAAAGAAAAAATCGACGGCGTACTCTCACACTGCCGTTGGCCACTGCACACCAGCCTGCTCGAAGGCATCAACAACAAGATCAAAGTCATCAAGCGAATGGCCTACGGCTACCGCGATGACGAGTATTTCTTCCTCAGAATCCGAGACGCCTTCCCCGGTATTCCGTGAAGAACCGGTTTTAACCTGCCCGGTGACACGGCACATCATCGGCAAGCAGACGCACGAGCAGCTCGACTACGTTCCGGCCAAGGTGAAGGTGATCGAGCACATCCGCCTGACGTACGGCTGCCCGCGGTGTGAAGCGGATGCTTCTCCCGCCGGCCCGCAGATCGTGACGGCCAGCAAA
>RFIQ01000131.1 GCA_003695565.1 Planctomycetota bacterium
CGGCTGAGTAGTTCAAAGTGAGGGCTGACCGCTCGCAGGTACGTGCGGGGCGGCCAACCCAAATGTGGTTCCGGTGCACGACCCTGCAAAACACGCGGCTCGACACGCAAACCGGCCGGCGCGGCGCCGAGCGCGGTTCGAGCCCGCTCGTGGTCGGGATTCTCGCGCAAGGTCCGCCATAGCAGGCGGTATGCCGTCTCCTCCCGACCAGCTTGGGCGGCATCCAGCGCGGCCGCGTAAACCGAGTCGGCCAGCTTTTTACGCGCTCCATTCCACGCGCGGGCAAAACTATTGTATGGCGGACTGCCGCTCGCTTCGTTTTCCAGCGGAACGGGCAAGTACAAGACCGTGGCATCAGGGCGAATCGGGATGGTCCAACTCTGGACTGCCGCCTCGGCCGATGGCATTTCCAATTGCTGAGCGATCTCGAGCAGCCGCCGCTGCTCCGCAGTGAACCACGCGGGGCACGATCCCTGTACCCACTCGAGTGGCTGCTCGTCGCTGGCAGGAGTCGATCGGATCGCCGGGCCCCAGCAGCCGAGCGCCGCGCATACGATTCTCCCCCAAAGAAGAAGGCGTGCATGCGGATTGTTACTCGGCATCGTTTACCTCGCGCGGTTCGCTGTAGCCGCAGGAATGGTAGCACGGAAAGCCAATCCGACATCAGCCTCCGGTCGGCTGCCTCTACGCCGGCTGGGTTTGTCATTATACTCTGTACTCACCCGCAGCCTCCGCGGCTGCGGAACGCGCCATGCGGCCGATCACCGCTGGCGGAGGACCGGTTTTCCCGATATTACCGCTGGCACGGTCCAACAGGGGCCGCCCCTCCTATCGCCCCGCGGTACCGTCGACCTTCATAAGTAACTGAACTGGATCAAGACGTGGTTTTTGGAACGCTAAATTCTCTGGTCAGACCGATGCGATCGTCCGCGATAGCGCTGTTCTGCGTCTGGTCCTGCTGCCAACTGTGCGGCTGCCGCAGCCAACAGTCGAGCGAGCCGTTCGATTTGAGCCAGGCCAGTTATGTCGGCAGCCAGGTTTGCGCCGAATGCCATCGCGAACAGGTCGAGTTGTACCGCGGGTCGCATCACGACATGGCCATGCAGCCAGCGAATCCGCAAACGGTCCGAGCGAATTTCGATAATGTTGAAATCGAGCATCACGGGATCGTCAGCCGCGCCTACCGGGACGGCGACCGGTACATGATCCGCACGGAGGGGCCCGATGGTCAGATGCACGATTACGAAGTCAAGTACACGTTCGGTTGGGAGCCGTTGCAGCAGTACATGGTCGAGTTCCCCGCCCCGGGGCGCCAGCAGGATGGCACGCTGCCCCGGATCCAAGTGCTGCGGTTGAGCTGGGACACCGGACGCAAAGAATGGTTTTATTTGGCCCCGCCCGATGTGTCGGAAAAACTGGACCCGGATGACGATTTGCATTGGACTGGTATCGCTCAGCGATGGAATACGATGTGCGCGGAATGCCATAGCACGGACTATCAAAAAAACTTCGTGCCTGCATTTGAAAAAGCGAGTAAGTCCGGTGAATCGAATTCAGCCGATTCATCTCAGTGGTATCCGGGGGAATATCACTCGACGTTTGTCGAGATCAATGTCGCATGCGAAGCTTGCCATGGGCCGGCCAGCCTGCACGTGGAATTGGCTCGGAAGTGGTTTCCTGGCTGGAACCGCCAACGTGGCTACGGACTAGCGAATCTCAAGCTGTCGGCCGAACATCAAATCCAGGCCTGTGCCCCGTGCCACAGTCGCAGGAACGTGGTCCATCCGGGATTCCGGGCGGGGCACGCTTTTTACGACCACTACACGAACGAACTGCTGCACGAGCCGATTTACTATCCCGATGGCCAAATCCTGGACGAGGACTATGTTCACGGGTCGTTCATCCAAAGCAAGATGTACCATAAGAACATCCGCTGCACCGATTGTCATGACCCGCACACGGCTCGACTGAAACACGACGGCAACGCCGTTTGTACCTCCTGCCATCAGCATCCGGCGGCCAAGTACGATTCCATCGGGCACCATTTCCATCAGCCCGGCAGTGAGGGGGCGATGTGCGTCAATTGCCACATGCCGGCCACCACGTACATGGCGGTCGATGCTCGGCGCGATCATTCGTTGCGCATACCGCGACCCGATTTGAGCACGCCTCTGGAAGCTCCAAACGCCTGCACAGGATGCCATCTGAACCCCGATAACATTGCCGCCGAGAAAGGTCCGCGATTGAAGCTGTATCAGGACTGGATGGCGGCCGCTAGGGAGGGAGACGATGAAGTGCGCCGGGAAATCGAGCGGGCGAACGCCTGGTGCGACGCGGCTTGTGATCGATGGTATGGCGAAAACCGCCGCCGCGATCCGCATTTCGGCGTGGCGCTCCACGCGGGCCAGGAAAGGTCCGATAATGCCGTGGAATTGCTATCCGAGCTTTTGTCCCGCCGCGGTTTCGAAGGCCCAGCCATCGCCCGGGCCACCGCTCTGGACTTGCTCAGCCAGATCGATCCGGAGACAGCCGGCTACGAGGGCGGGCGATCTGCGAACGACGACCACCCCTTGGTACGGACCGCTGCAGCCCGAGCGCTGGCCAGCGGCGATAATCCGACGCGGGGCATCTCCTATCTTCAAAACCTGTTGACCGACCCGGTACGCAGCGTACGCGTGGAGGCCGCTCGCAACATCTTGGAGTTGCCACAGGAGTTGGTTTCGCCGGACAAGGTGGGTGATCTGCGCCGCGCTTTGGAAGAGCTGCAGGAGGGATTGAAGTACAACAACGATCGCGCCGGTGCCCACATGGCGCTGGCCCTGATCGCCGAACGTCAAGGCCGGATTCAACAAGCGATTCGGCATTACGAGAACGCCATCGCAGTGGAACCCCGTGTGGCCGGCCCGCGAACCAATCTGGCTGCCTTGCTGGAGGCCAATCTCCAACGTCAACCCCCGTCCAACCCCGCCACCGCATCGGCCTTGCAGGAGCGGATCAAAGAGCTGCGCAAGGAAGAATTGAGCTTGCTAGAGAGGGATGTTGCCTTGCTGCCGACTGCCGCCGCGATCCGCTATCGCTATGGGCTGGCCTTGTACCTGGATGGACAGCCGGAAAAAGCCATCGAGCACCTGGTCGCTGCCGCCGAACTCGAGCCCGAGGCAGCGGCGTACGCGCAGGCCGCCGCAATGCTGTTTGAACACCTGGGGAAATGGGATCAAGCCCTGCGGTGGGGCGAAGAGGCCCTGCGGCGTTCTGGCAATGATCCCGCCGCCGCTGCCTTGCTGGATCGAATCCGCCAAGGAGCCGCAGCCGCTGCGGCCAGCTCCGCATCCGCGCCATCCGAACGCCCCTGATCGCATTTCCGCCAATTGCATCGAAGTTTCGGGGAAAACCAATACGCTCGAACAGGCGGGCGATTGTAGCAATGCGTGTTTTTCCTGCGCGGAGCGCTAAGTTGCAGCAGCGCATTCGATCTCGAGGCAAGTGAAGGCGGTTGCCCTGGGACACCTGCTTCGCGGCTCGGTGCTGGGCCGGGGTGCGCGGTTGTATCTGAGTGACGTGTACCGAACTTGTGAAGAAACGCGTCGATGCCGATAGGAGGCCGATAGGAGTACGCCCGATCGTCGACTTCGCCTTCAAGAAGATCTTCCGCACTCCCGCGAACAAACTGGCCCTGATCCGCCTGCTCGATGCAGTGCTGCAGCCGCCGACTCCGATTACCGATGTCCAAATCCTCAACCCGTTCAACGACAAAGAGTGCTGGAGGAGATGATCGAAGTACACACGGTGGAGTTGCCCAGGTACAATTTGGAGGAGGGGACGATCCGCCACGGCAGTCGGTTGGAGCAGTGGGGGTTCTTTCTGCGTTATGCGCAGGACTACGATGGGCCCCCGTTGCGGCGTTTGCTGCCCGGTATCGAGTTTGACCGGGCGATCGGCACGATCGAGATTATCGCGGTCCAGTCGGAGGACAAACATATGTATGATGCACGCGATAAGGCCATTCTCGATTTCCAATTCGCCATCTCCGGCGCCCGCCGCGAAGGGCTAGAAGAAGGGCGCAAGGAAGGCATTGCAGAAAAGCCGTGTGTGAGTCTTTGCGAGCGAACGGGTTGCACGACGCCGAGCTGACCTCAAATTTTATCGGAGCGGGCAGATGTTTGGACTGAATGAGTTGACACGGCGTGACGGAATTGTGTTCGGCACGTGGGCCGGCTTTGGCATGTTTTCGCGTTTGTCTGGTCTGGCATCACCGGCATCCACCGGCCACGACCGTTCTTTCGGCTCTGCAAAACGTTGTGTTCTTGTGTGGTTGGACGGCGGCCCGAGCCACCTGGAGACCTTTGATCCGAAACCGACGGCGGCCGCCGAGGTCCGTGGCCCGCTGGGTGTGGTCCGCACCAGGCATCCCGGAGTGGTGTTCGGCGAGGGCTTGCCTCGTTTGGCCGAAAGGTCGGGTCGCCTCGCCGTGATCCGCTCGATGACTTCGCCCGTCGGAGAACACAATCTGGCAACCCAATATGCCCTGTCCGGTCATATTCCGGGTGGTCGAGTTGCGGCGCCAGCATTCCTGTTGCCCGTTGCGGAGGTGGTACAACGCCGCCCACCGCTGCCTGCGCACGTGGCTGTTCCGGATTTCAAGCTTGGAGGCCAGGCTAAGTTAACCGGCTTCTTGGGCGCATCAGCCATGCCGTGGTCCCTGGAAGCCGATCCGGCCAGCCGGGACTTCATTCAACGCGTGTGGCCTTCGTCGCCTATCGATGCCGCGCGCTTGCAGCGACGGCGGGCGCTGCTGCAGACGACTCCGGGCGGCGAGAATCCAGCTCTGGCCGAAGCGATCGATTTGTTACGAGACCTGGAGGTTCGACAGGTATTCGATTTGCAACGCGAATCGCCGGCAACGTTGGCTCGCTACGGTGGTAAATCGATCGGCCGCAGTTGCTTGCTGACGCGGCGTTTGCTCGAGGCTGGCGTGCCCTTGGTGACTGTCAACAATAAGGGCTGGGACACGCACGAGCGGTTGGTCGAGCGGCTGCATGACGGATATACCGGTGCCAAGGTACCAGTCGGCCTGATTCCTTCGCTGGACCAGGCGGTAGCCGCCCTGATCGACGATCTCCAGTCCACCGGTTTGCTCGATGAAACCTTGGTGGTCGTGATGGGTGAATTCGGCCGGACCCCCAAGATCAACGCGCGCGGAGGACGAGATCACTGGCCGCGTGCGTACAGCGTCGTGCTCGCCGGTGCCGGCGTCGCCGTCGGGCAGGTTTACGGCAGCTCTGATGCCGTGGGTGAAAACGCGGACTTGCACCCAGTGACGCCGCAAGATCTGGTGGCCACGCTGTAC
>RFIQ01000132.1 GCA_003695565.1 Planctomycetota bacterium
GGCCGACAAACCGGCGTCGAGTTTCGGCAAGAGATTCGTGCTCAGCCGCGTAAAATTATCCTGGTGCGTATCCCAGCCCCCCAACGACAAGGTCACGAATCGCACGCCCGCTTCCACCAATCGAATGGCCAGCAAACAGCTCTGCGCGAACGGGTCCGCATCGAACTGTGCGGCAAATGTCGGATCCTCGCGGGAGATGTCGAATGCCTGCCGCGCTCGCTGGCTGGTGATCATCTCGTAGGCTTTTTGACTGAACCGATCCAAACCGGTCAGCAGCGCATTTTGTTGCTCGAAGTGGGCAAACGTTCGATCCAAATCCCGTAGCAGACCATGCCGCTTCTCGATTTGCTCCACGGTCATGCCGTTGCCCAGGGCGATCCCACGGACGCTGAACGGCTGCCCCGCCGCCGGCGTACTGCCGGTGTTCAAGGGCGCGTACTGGATCCCCAGGAAACCGGGCCGCTGGCTGCTGCGCGGGATGGCCACAAAGGGTGGCAAATCGCGATCCACCGGCAACTCCTTGGCCACCACTGCACCGTACCCCGGATACTCCAATGAGGGCAACGGCTTGCTTCCCGTATTGACATACTCTTGCCCGAGACGGTGGGCGGCCAACGTATGCGAGACCCCGCGTAGAATGGCGAACTTGTCCGCACACCTGGCCAACTTGGGCAAATGTTCGCAAATCTGGATTCCGGGAACATTCGTCTTGATCGGATTGAACGTTCCCCGAAACTCGCTGGGAGCCTCCGGTTTCATATCGAAGGTATCCAAGTGGGAAGGTCCACCTGGCAATTCGATGAAAATGCCCGCTCGGCTATCATCCCGCACATGGCCCGCTTCGGCCAATTCAAGATAATTCGCCAGGGTAAAACCTGCCGCCGTTAAACTCCCTACGCGCAAAAAGTCGCGTCGCGTCTGCCCATCGCATGTCTTGAATGCCGCCATGTCGGTTTCTCCTATCGGTTTGTTTGCAAATCTTGTTTACGTATGATGCGCGTGCCATCGCTGGCTCGAACTCCCAGACTTTCCAACCTAGTGGTTCAACACGAATTCCTTCGTATTGATCAAGCTCCATACCAGCGCTTCCACGCCCTGGGTAGGATTCTCTTCGCTGCGCAGGTAATTGTCAGCCGCCACGAACTCTTCCTCGGTGGGCATGCGGCTGAGCGTCCGCAGGTAGGCCGTCTCGATAATCCACCGCGCCTGCGAAGGCGCAATCCCGGACCCCGCCTGTCCGCCCCGCAGACTGTCGGTCGCGTCGGAGCCGCCATCGATCCCAGCGGCCTTGGCCACTTTTTGGATCTGTTTGCGTACGTCCTGAACTCGCTTTTGCAATTGCTGAACCATCCGCGTGTTGCCTCGCTCCCGAGCCTCGGCCAACCGCTCTTCGATCGGTTTCAATTGATTGCGGAGATTCTTGAGTTGCTGCTCGGCCCGCCGTCGTTGCTGGTCGCTGGATGCTCCGCCACGCTGCTTGGGCAGCTCCCATCCGTACTTGCGAGCCACTTGAGCCACCCAACCGGTTTTGGGATCGCTCAACCACTCCTGCACCACGGGGTCGTTGACCAGGAACACGGTCTGCAACAAACTCGGTTCATTCGATCGGTCGCAATCGCAATTCGACTCGCGGACGCTGCGTCCGAACACCGTCAAAGCATAACTCTCGGGGTCGCGTCCGTTGTTGCGGGCACTGGCCCCGGCCCGGGTCAACGCCCGATCCATTTCCAGATCAGCGATCTTCTGCCGGTAATCATCCTGGATCAAGGCCATGCGCACGGCATCGAAAGTGGTTTCCGCCGGCAACCGCCGCAACGTGAAATGGCTGAAATTCCGCTTGTCTTGCGCATTGGTCTCGTTCGTTCGCCACGAGCGCTGGTAGGCATCGGACAAAACGATCTGGCGATGCAACCACTTCAAATCATATCCCGACTGAATGAAACCCTGCTCCAGATAGCGCAGCAATGCGGCGTTGCTGGGCGCATTGGCCAGACTCAAGTCGTCGGGCGGATCAACGATTCCCACTCCGAAATACTCCGCCCATACGCGGTTGACGATCGCCTTGGCGAAATAGGGATTGTTGGGATCGCGTAACCACTCCATCAACTTCCCGCGCACATCCGGTTGATCCATAGTCACCCAATCTCCGCCGAGCAACTTCGCACGTGGCGGTTCGGCCGGTTCCCCACGCCCCTTGCGCTTTTGATTGTTCGTGCGGAGAGGCCTGACGATCAGCTCAGGAAAGGGAACCGTCTTCCCCTC
Organism: Planctomycetota bacterium; assembly: GCA_003695565.1. GTDB lineage: Bacteria > Planctomycetota > Planctomycetia > Pirellulales > Pirellulaceae > Aureliella. The sequence continues at coordinate 2,263 of RFIQ01000132.1, forward strand.
CCGCAGCAACTCACCCAGCTTCCTACGCAAATTGTTACCACGAAGATCCTTGCCCAACCCGAGTTCCTTGAGCATCGCCTCGTATTCCTGCTTGGCATCCGGAGCCATCGTATTCTGCTGGGCTTGGACCGTGCTGAACAGCCGCTCAAAGTTATCGAAATCCTCCTTGGACCACTGGTCGAAGGGATGCTTGTGGCACTGCGCGCATTGAATGCGAATCCCCAAGAAGGAATAGGCCACCCCGATCGCTCGCTCCTCGGCCGTACGAAAGTTATTCCGCGCCCAGTAGTGCACCAGGCCGGGCCGGTCCGCAAACTTCTCGCCGTCCGGATCGCGACAGATCTCGGTCATCGCCTGGCAGTACTCGCGATAGCTCTCGCCCGGCAATCGGCTTTGCGCGGCAATGATCCCTTCGACGATCTGATCATAGGGAACATTCTGGCGAACCCGCTGGAAGATCCACTGATACCACTGGTCAGCGGGACGGGCGCTCTGGGGCAGGAAGTTGCGCAACTGATCATCATTATTGCCGGTAATGTCGCACAGGAAGGTCGTCCAACGAGCTGCGTAGGCGGGCCGCTCCAACAACTCCTCCAACTTCCGCGCACGCTTCTGAGGATCCGCGTCCTGGACGAACGCCAGCACCTCTGCCGGCGAGGGCAACGTCCCGGTCACATCCAAGCTCACCCGCCGCAAAAACTCTTCGTCCGTGCACCGTTCCGATGGAACGATCCCCAGCTTCTGCAGTTTTTCCAGAATCAAACGGTCGACTTCACTGCCGTAGGCGATCTCGGGATAGCGCGCCCCCGTGCGATCGGAAACGGGGCGCAGTACGGGAATCGGCACTACGGCGTTGTCGTAGGAAACAACAACATGCGTATCGCCCACATCCCCTGCCGTCACCACTCCATCGGCATCGATCTCGGCGACGGCCGAATCATTGGTGTGGTAGCGGCACAGACAGGTGACGTCCTCTGCCGTTCCGTCGCTCCAATGCGCCACGACGCGCAACGGCTTCCGCTGGCCGGCTGCAGTGAACAACAACTCGGGGGGAGTCACCTCCAGCCGCTGCAACTGCTGCACGTGCTGCTTGTCGAACGGCGCTCCTGCCTCGATCCATCGCCGCAGGACCCAATACTCCCAACCGCCATGTTCGTACCGCTGACCTCCTTCGTGCATGTCGGCATCGACAGGCTTGGTAAGGATCAGGCTGTCAAGTTTGTTCTCCAAATCGACGCGGCCGGCCCCCTCTTCCAGCAACGCCTGGTAGTCCGCTTCGAAGTCGTAGCCGAACAGGGATAACCGGAATCCGCCTTGTCCCTGGAAGGAACCGTGGCAGGCCCGACCATTGCACCCCAATCGCCCCAACAAGGGTGAGACGTGCTTTTGGAAATCGGGCGTTTCGTCCGAGGCCGGCTGAGCCCCCTCTGCCGGAGCAAACCGTTCATACAATGGCGGCAACACCCCGGACGCTGGGGGCTGCTCTCCCCTGGCAATCGTCCATGCCCCTGAACCGCAGCACGCAGCCAGGAAAACCAGTAGCGTCTTCAACTTGAACCTGACTTCATTCATCGCCTTGTTTTCCCTTTGCCTCATCATTGGTACGAGATTCTCTTTTGCCACGAATCTGATTAGCTTCCCGTTCGATCTTCGACTTCCACTGTTTCATCCGCCGCTGAATTTCTTCGGCTGCTTGACCCGACCGCCGCGACTGGAGTTGTTGGTCCAATTCCTCCAACTGCCTGGCCGCGCGGGCCCGCAAAACGTTCAACCGATCGACCTCCAACTCCGCTTCGCGTTCCAGCAACTTCAGCAAGGCGGATTCCAATTTGTCGCGCTTGCTCGGCTGGGCAGCCGCAGCCTCGGCCGCCACCAACTGCTGCTCCGACCGCACTTTCCACAACTCCAGCTCAATGGCATGCAATTGAGGATCCCGCTTTTGGATATTCTCCAATCGAGCCTGCGTCCGCAGCACCTCTCGCATCGCGCGTTCGTATTGTCGCGGGTCGCGTTCCTTTAAGTAATCGATCAATTTGGCCAACCGCGGTTGGTGTCGGCGGACAAACGCCATGCCTGCAGCAATATCTTCAGCATTCGGGCTGGCCGATCTACCGTTCCCCTCAGCCACCGTTTTTCCGTTCGTTGCGCCCCTCGCAGAGTCGTTGCGGGCTTTGTCCCCAGCGGCCCTGGCGTTGCGGGCTTTGTCGCCAGCGGCAGCCGTTCCCGACCCTGCGGCCTGCGAGGCGGAACCTTGCTGCGCCAGCATCCCAGGGGCTACTCCGGGCGAAGCGATCGCGGCGAGTCCTTGTCCCGCCGCGGGCTGGCCCCCCATGGCTCCAAGCAGCAACCCCAACAGCGGCAACCGCACGGCTGACGTCCACTGGCCCCACCGGCGCCTGCCAGTCCGATCGTGACGACAATTGTTTGCTCGAATTACCACGCCCTGCAGCACCTTTTTTCCAAATCGTCTGTCTGGCCAATCGCCGTCCCGTACGGCGGCAAGGCTCTCATCCTGTCCACCAGGGCCGCGTCCCCCGAGAACCAGGGGACACTGCGGCTCACGATTCCGCCTGCTGAAAGAATTCGGCTCCCGCCTTGAGAATCCAGTCCGAATCGCCGCTCGCCCCGTCCGACAAGGGATCCGACCCACCGCCGGACAGCTCCCCGATCAAGGGAACCGCAACCACATCCGCATCTTGGGCGGCGGTCGCATCGACCATCGCCAACCAAGACTCCGCGACAACCGCCATCTCGCCTGCCGTCGCTCCATCGGCCACCCCGGGCGTGCGCTGCAGTCCGCCCCACCACCAGAGCGTCCCCAGGGCGAACAGCAGGGCCACAGCCGTGACCGTCAAACGACCCGCCCAACCGCGACAACGCGCTCCCAGACTCCGCCGCCGAGGCTGCACACCACCGAGCTGGCAACCTTCAACCAAAGTAGCCCGGCGGTCCCCGCCGGAACAGCCTAGCCTATTGTGCGCACCACCGAGCTGATGACCTTCAACCCCGCCAGTCGACACCAACGCGATCCATTGCACCTGCTCCACGCACTCGGACACCGCAGCGGCCAGCCACGGACTGTCGATCATCCGAGCCTCGAAGGCAACACGATCCAAACTCGGATCCTCCAGCACGTAACGCTGAACGTCCCACCAATCGTCCGCAGACAATTCAGCATTCGCCCGCCCCGGGGCCCAACGCTCGAAGTGACTCGATGTGAAATCCGACATGATTTTCTCTCAACGATGTTCCGCATGGCCACCTGGCCACTCAACTCGGATCGTCCCTCTCCACTAAATCCCGCCTCAGCTTCTCCATCGCCAACCGCATTCGAGACAGCACCGTCCCCAACGGGATCCCCAACTCGCTGGCGATCTGAGCAAACGTCCTGCCTTCCCGGATTCGCAGGTGGACCACCTGCCTCTGTTCCTCCGGCAATCGTTCCATCGCAGCTTGAACGGCCTGCAACTCCTCTCGCCGAACCAACGGATCAACCGGATGTTCCTCCGCCACCGGATACCACTCCGACAGCACAGCGTGCGACTCCCCGCGGCTGCGGCTGAGTTTGCGGCGCTGGTTTTGGGCTTGAAGCTGGACGGTGCGAACCAGCCAACCGGGGAGCTGCCCCGGCGGGACCTCGCCACCGCGTTCAGTCAAAACCCGGCAAGCCTCCTGAACGGCGTCATCAGCAGCCGTCCAATCTCGGCAAACGGCCCACGCCAACCGGACCAGCATCGGCCGCATTTCGGCCACCACGGCTTCCCAGCTGCCCTTCAACGCCTCGGCTGCATCACCCCGATCGTCGATCTTCGGCACTTGCTCCGGGGGGCCATCCCGCGGCTCTCGATGACTCTGGCGATCCTTCGCATTCACAGCGTCACCTCGCTGGGCCGGGCACGAAGCCTCCGATGGCTATGTCGCCAGGAGCTGGTCTTATTCACTGGAAATTCACCAAATCGGTCAAAACCTTAGCCACCACCCCCTAATCGGATCACCGGACCTTCCGCCTAAAGAGTGGGTCAACAAACAACGCCGGGGACCGACTGCGGCCAAAGGATAGCCGTTGCCTGATCTACCCCGACAATAATGGGGCGACAGCACACTTTGCGTCTGTTCATCTCAACGGGCGACCGGAGGAAAAATCGGGGGGATTTTCGTGGCGGGCCCGCGCCGCTTGGCGCGCCGACGCCTAACAGCAGTGGGCGGGATCGAAACCATTGTAGGCACTTTGTTGGAAATGATTGACCCCGCGGTGTGCTCAACCGAGGTTCAATTCGCTTAGCCGTTCCGTCCGTGGCGACGCGCCCGATCTACTCGGCCGCGTTCCGTTGCGATCGCTGGGGAGATAAACTCTTGCTATTCGAACCGTCGTCCTCGCGGACCGCCCATTTCGGAGAACTTGATGAACGACCCAACAACGCAGCGGTACTGGATCGGTTTCGACCTGGGGGGGACGAAGATGCAGTGCTCGCTCTTCGACGACCAACTCCAAATGGTGGGCAACCGGCGGCGCCGCACCAAGGCCGAGTTGGGCGTCGAGGGGTGCATCGAGCGCATCGGCCAAACGATCGAGCGGACGTTGGAGGACCACGACGTTGCACCGCAGTCGCTGGGGGGCATCGGCATCGGCTGCCCCGGGCCCGTCGAGTGGGAGACGGGCACGGTCCGAGTCGCCGTCAATTTGGGATGGAAGAACGTTGCCATCGGAAAAATCCTCCGTCAGCAATTCGGCTGCCCCGTCAGCGTACTGAATGACGTTGATGCGGGAGTGTATGGGGAATATGTGTCGGGTGCAGGCAAGGGCGCCCGATCCATTGTCGGCTTGTTTCCGGGCACGGGAATCGGCGGCGGTTGCGTGTACGACGGCCAGATCCTTCGCGGAAAAACGCTGACCTGCATGGAGATCGGCCATATCAAGATCTGCGACTCGCCGCGGGTGGGGGCGACCGGCATGCGGGGAACGCTGGAAACGGAGGCCAGTCGGTTGGCGATCGCGGGCGAATTGGCCAAGCTGGCCTATCGCGGCGAGGCTCCGCATTTGCAAAAGGCGGTGGGGACAGAGCTGGGAGCGATTCGCAGCAAGACGATCGCAGAGGCCATCGAACAGGGCGATCAACAGGTCGCCGCCGTCGTGCAGCGCGCCTGTGAGATCATGGGCTATGCCATTGCCAACATGGTGTTGCTAATTTGCCCGGACCGGATCATCCTAGGTGGTGGGCTGGTCGAAGCCATGCCCGGCCGGATCGTCAAAACGGTTGCCCGCATCGCTCGAGAGCACGTCTTTGCATGTTACCGTGACGAATTCGATGTCGTGGCTGCGAAGCTGGGAGATGACGCCGCCACCGTGGGTGCTGCCGCCTGGGCGCACAAGCAATCAACCTCCAGCTCCATGCAGCACGCGGCCGATTGAAAAGGGGGCTGTACTGCAGCCACCGGTGGCGAGTCGACCGATTCCCCCTGACCCGCACCCCCATCCACCAGTTTCTGGGCATCCAAGCAAATCAAGGGCGTCGTTATGGCACTAGAATTTCATCTGCCGTCGTTGGTTGTGGGTGGCATCGTGGGATTGCTCTTCGGCGCGCTTGCGGCAATCGCCTTCAGCCAGCCGCGGGTCGCCCGAGCAATCGGTAAGACCGCCGCCGTCGTTCTCATCGCTGCCGGTGCGGGGCTGCTGTGCTGGGGACTGCTGACCACGATCGGGGTTGGCGAATTCCAAGAACTGCAGTTCGGACCGATCACATTCTATTCGTCCTCGCAAACCCTGGGCTGGGGAGCCGGGTTGCTGGCCGGCGGCATCACCGCCCTGGTCTTGGCCCTGGTCGGCAGGCACTAAACACCGCTCCTCCCATCGCACAACGTCTATTATCTATGGCAATCGCTGCGGATCACTACATCAACCGCGAATTGAGCTGGTTGGCCTTCAACCGCCGGGTCTTGGAGGAGGCGGAGAACGCGGAGGTACCGGCGCTGGAGCGGTTGAAATTCCTAGCCATCACCGCCAGCAACCTGGAAGAATTCTTCATGGTGCGAGTCGGGGGCCTGCTCCTGCAACGTCACGCCCAAGCGGCCTCCACCGATCCGGCTGGCATGACCGTCACCGAACAGCTCGATGCCATCGAGCGCGAGGTTCGAGCGATGGTCGAGCGTCAATACGATTGTTTTTGCCGTCACCTGGAACCGTTGCTGGAACAGCACGGCATTCAGCGCGTGTCGATGGACGCGGCGACCGCCCGTCATTTGGACGCAGCCCGCCGGGTCTTCCAGGACCAGATTTTCCCGGTCCTGTCCCCCATGGGATTGTCTGCCGAAAACGATTTCCCCCTGTTGGTCGGCGGGACGTTGCACGTGTTGATCCAGATTCGCACCGAGGGGGAAGATCCGCCCTACCGATTCGCCCTCATGCCATTGGGCGTGGCCCTGCCGCGGATCATCACGTTGCCCACCAACCAGGGATTCTCGTTCGCCCTGCTGGAAGACATCGTGCGTTTCTTTATCGAGGATTTCTTTCCGGGGGAACAGGTGCTGTCGGTAACCCCCTTTCGCATTACGCGCAATGCGGACCTGAGCTTGCAAGAGGATGCCGCAGCCGATTTGTTGCATGGCATGAAAGAATTGCTGCAACAGCGGCGGACGGCCGGCTGCGTCCGATTGGAGGTCTCCTCGGATGCCCCCACGGCCTGCCTGGAGTTCCTGCAAACGCGGCTCGGCGTGGGCGACCAATTGACGTACACGATCCCTGGCCCGCTGGACCTTTCGGCCTTCATGCAAATGAGTGGGCTGGAAGGCTACGATTTCCTGCGTTACGAACCGTGGCCACCGGTACGCAGCCCTATCGTCGATCCGTCCCAACCCATGTTCGCCACGATCGCGGAACGGAACGTGTTGCTGTCGCACCCCTACGAGAGTTACGAACCGGTGGTCCGGCTGATCGAGGAAGCCGCCACCGATCCCGACGTGTTGGCCATCAAACAAACGCTGTACCGCACCAGCCGCGACAGCCGCATCGTGGCGGCCCTCAAGCGCGCGGCCGAACGAGGCAAGTACGTGACCGCCATTGTCGAGCTGAAAGCCCGCTTCGACGAAGCCCGCAACATCGAGTGGGCCCAAGAGCTGGAACAGGCCGGCGTGCAAGTGATCTATGGCGTAAAGAATCTCAAGACCCACGCCAAGATCTGCATCATCGTTCGCCGCGAACCGCGCGGCATCGTCCGCTACCTGCACTTCGGGACCGGGAATTACAACGAGTCGACGGCCCGGCTGTACAGCGACATCAGCTACATGACGTGCAACGAGGAGTACGGACGCGACGCCAGCGCGTTTTTCAATGCCATTACCGGGTATAGCCAACCCCAGCAGTACCACACCCTGGAAGCCGCCCCCATCGGGTTGCGCAAGCGACTGTTAAGCCTGATCGAAGGGGAAATCTTTCGCAAGAAACAGGGACAGAAGGCCGCCATCACTGCCAAGCTCAATGCGCTGGTCGACCCGCAATTGATCGAAGCCCTCTACCGGGCCTCCCAGGCGGGCGTACCGGTGCGACTGAATATCCGCAGCATTTGCTGCTTGCGCCCTGGTGTCCCCGACCTCAGCGAGCACATCGAAGTGGTCAGCATCATCGATCGCTTCCTGGAACATGCCCGCATCCTCCATTTCCACCACGGGGGCGATGACCTGGTGTTCATCAGCAGCGCCGATTGGATGCCGCGAAATCTGGATCGACGCATCGAATTGCTAGTTCCCATCGAAGATAGCGCATCGCAGAAACGGATCCTGGAAATGCTCGACATCTATTTCAGCGACAATTGCCAGAGTTGGGAACTGCAGCCCGACGCCAGCTATCGCCGTCGCCAACCGGCCGCCCACCAACCACGCATCCGCGCCCAGGAGCGGTTGTACCGCCTGGCCGCCGACGCGATTCGGCAAGCCGAATTGGCCAGGCAAACGGTCTTCGAGCCCCACCAACCCATCTCCGCCGACGGGGAATGAACGCCCTCATTTCGCCGCCCCTCCCGGCGGTGCGCATCAAGGTCGAACCATCCACCAAAC
>RFIQ01000133.1 GCA_003695565.1 Planctomycetota bacterium
CACTGCAACGGAGGCTCTGCCTCGCCATGTGCAGGTGGAGCCTGCAAGACATCGGGTTCCCAGGCAGAGCCTGGGAACCAGAAAAACTCGGGTCCCCGAACTGACTGGCCGTTACCACAGAGTCGGACGGTGCGGTGAATTCTTTAAACGCAAAGGCGCCAGGGCGCAGTCGCTGAGGGAGCGGAGCGGGATGGACAGGCGAGCGCCGGAGCAACGATGGCTATCGCGCTATTGGCTGGCTGTTACGCAGATAGGCCAGGAGGTCGCGGATCTGTTGATCGGACAGGGGATCGAGCAGTCCAGAGGGCATCAGCGATACCGCTTGCCGCTTCATGACCTCGATGTCGTCGCGCGACAGCACGACGTCCTGCCCATCGGCGCCGCGCAGCACGACCGCACCAGCGTCCTGGTCGACAACAAAGCCGGTGAGGGTTCTACCGTCGGCCGTCAGCACCAGATGCGTCTCGAATCCCTCCCGCACTTCGACGCTTGGATTGACGATGTGCAACAGCATGGATTGCCAATCGTTGCGCTGGTAGGCGGTCAAGTCAGGGCCGATTCGTCCGCCTTCTCCAAACAACACGTGGCATCGGCCGCACGACTGTAAAAATAGCTGGCGACCGGCATAAGGATTGCCATCTCCCGATTCCACGGCGCGGGTGGCCCGCTGCAATTGAGCTTGCCAGTCGCCCGATCCGCCTGCGAGTGCATCTGGCCACAATCGGCCCGCCCGTTCTCGGATGGATGCATCGTCGAGAGCAACCAGTTGCATGACGACATCGGGCGGAACGGCGGACGGATGAATGGCTCCCATTTCCAACCCATCCAAGAGTCGGCTGGCGAAATTCGCGCGCCGCGCCAGCAGACTCAGAGCGACGCGTTGCGTATCGGGAGGAAGGCTGTCCAGACGCTGCAGCACCACCCGCGCGATGCGGGGGTCGCTGAAATTCTGCAGCCCGGTCAATACGGCTTGCAACACCACGTCACTGGACTCGGACTCTAGAATCTCAAGAAACGCCTCAACGGCACCCTGGGCGTGCACCTCCGCCAGCACGCGGACCAGTTCAGCGCGCTGTTCAGGATCGCTGTCGGCGCGACGGATCTGGCGGATGGCTTGTTGGATCGCCGCGGGTTGGCCCAAGCGGACTTGGAGCGACAGCGAAGCCTGGCCGGATCGCGCCAATTCGCGCAACAGCGGTTCGGGCAATTGAGCCAGCGACCGGCCGCGGGCGGCAAGATCAAAGGCATCCATCAACCGTTGGCGATGCTCCGGTGCGGGAGCCGCCTTAAGCAGGCGGGCGCAGGCCAACCAGTCCTGGCGCCGCCCCGTAGCGGCCAGACGCCGCATCAGGCGCGGCGCGATATGCTCGGCCACCAGCGGGTACTGCCAGACCTGGGGATCGTCCAGCAAAGCCAACACGCCCTCACGGGCCTGGTCCACATGCGCTTCGAGTGCCCACCACAGCATCAAGGGGATGCACGCATCGGTCGCATCCTCGGCTCGATTCCACAGCCGACCGATGATGGGCAGCGCCGCCTGGGAGGGCAACCTGCGAGCGCTGGCCGCTAATTGGGCGCGCACCTCCGCATCCTGTTCCCGCGCCGCCAGCGCGACCAATCGTTCGGCGATTGCCGGGGCGGTGCTAGGCTGGTCAGCGATCAACCGGACAGCCCAACGGCGCAGATGGGGACTGGCGTGAGACAGCCACTGAGCAAGCTCGTCACCGTTCAAACCGCCCTGGGCGTAGAGCGTCCACAGTGCTTCCAACGCGGTCTGATCATCGGCTCCACGCGCCAAGGCCATCACCTGCTGCCGCACCGCTGGATCGTTTTCGCGGGCCAGTCGCTGCCGCGCCGTCTGCCGATACCACTCGTCAGCGTGCTGCAAGTATTCGACGAGCTGCCGTGGCGATTGTTCGGCCAGGTCCGTCACCGGCGGTGGACGCTGCCGATCCGCCGGGATCAACCGGTACACGCGGCCGGTCGATGCATCGATTTGTCCTTGAAAGTGCTGACCGTGGGCGATAAATTCTTCGCAAAAGTCGGCGACGTAGACGGCTCCATCCGGCCCGACTTGGATGTCGACGGGGCGAAACGCCAGGTCCGTGGTAGTCAGCACCGGTTCGATGTCGCGGGTGGCAAAGGTCGACCCGGTAGCCGATATGCTGCTGAGCATGACCTGTTGGTGCAGCGGGTCGATCGACAGCAGGCCGCCGCGATACCGCGGCGGCAGCAGATGCGCCTCGTACTTGACGAACGTATGACTGAACCGCGGAATGTCGTCTTCCGTGGCCATCGCTGGCAGCAACCCGAAGGCGAATGGGTGGGACGGTGCGCCGAACTTTCCATACACTCCCTTGTCGTAGTATCCGCCCTGCATGTAGTAGTAACCGCGCGTCTGCCCGCCGTTGTGCCCCGAGTAGAGCCGGCCCGCCGCATCGATCTCCATCCCGAATGCGTTGCCGCCCCCTTCGGCGAATATTTCAAATCGATGCGCCCGCGGGTGGTACCGCCAGATGGCTGAGGCTTCGTGGTAGACGCCGGCCTGCTGCTCCTGGGCTGCACCCTGCGCGGCCGGTCGCACGGAGCGGCCCAATCGCACGTGCGACGTAACGGTACTCCCCTGTGCGCCGTAGATCCAGCCATCGGGCCCCCACCGCAGGCTGTTGACGACCGAGTGCGTGTCCTCGAGCCCGAACCCTTCCAAATGGACTTCGGGATCACCGTCGGGAACGTCATCATGATTGCGATCGGGGTAGAACAGCAGGTAAGGCGGATTGAGCACCCACACGCCGTCGGCATCGCACAACACGCTGGTAGCGATATTCAGTCCGTCCACGAACACCGTGTGGCGATCGAGCATTCCATCGCCATCGGAGTCTTCGTGAATGGAAATCCGATCGGCGCCGCGCGGACCGTCGGGAGGCGGCGGGGGCACTGTATCGTACACCGCGCGGTAGTACTTGTCGCGGCTGACCATCCGCAATCCTGCCGGGTAGGGGTACTGACGGTACTCGACGACCCACAACCTGCCTCGTGGGTCGAAGGACAGGGACACTGGTTGAGCGATGTCGGGTTCGGCCAACAACAGTTCGACGCGCAGATCGCTGGCCGTCTTCATCGCCGCCAACGACTCGGCCGGTGGCAAGTGCCGCCCGGGATACGTGACCGCCGACGGCTGCAAGGGGGTCGTCGATTCGGTAAAGGAATCGAACGCCGCTCGCGACGGACGCTCGGCCAGCGGTCCGAGTTGCGAATCGCGCTGCGCGCCGGCCAGGTCACCGGCATGCAACTCCCAAACTCCCGCCAGACGGCATTCCAGGTAGTAACCGGCGATCACCGGCGCACGACCTTGAAAACCACCGGGAGCATCCGGCGAGTACATGCGCAGGGCGATGCAATTGTACTTACCCTCTTCCAAAATCCCTGGAGGCACCTTCAGCCGCACAACGGGCGCCTCGGCCGGCGCGAACTGCGGAGGCAGCTTGCCGATCGATCCGATACTCGTCCCGTTGACCAGTACCTCGCAAGCTCCCACCACGTGCTCGAAGGTGATCGTCACCGATTCGACCCACAACGGCCGCGGCGACGTGATCCAATGGTCGGGGACTTTGACATAGCAGCGGTACCAGGCCAGTCCACGATAATCTCGCAGCTCCGCGCCGGCTCGATCCCACGTCCCCGGCACTTCCACGGCATGCCATTGCGGCGCCGACGAGGGCTCTTGGCCGCGGGCCGGGCCAGCGATGGCCATGCTCATCAGCGCCAGCACTGCGATGCTCGTCGAGAATTGCCGCATATCGCTTCTCCATTTGCTATTGGGCCTGATGATCCTGCCAATCGCGCCACAGCCAGCGCAGCGAGTCGGGAAGAATGGCGCCGCCGTGGATCCCGTTGTGCCCGCCTTCCCCGAAGACGAATTGGTAGTCGTATCCCTTGAACTTCAGCGCGGCGGCCATCTGTTGGTTGGCCAGCGGCCAGTTGCCATGGATATTATCCAGGTCGTTCTTGCCGTCCTGCAGAAAAACCCGCAGCGGTTTCTTTTCCCCTTTGCGAATCATGGGCGGATAGTTATGTCCGCCGCGGATATTGACGAAGCTGCCGACGTGGCTGAGCACCTTGCGGAACGCGTCCGGCCGTTCCCAGGCGACGGTGAACGCGCAGATGCCCCCGGAGCTGATACCGCAAATGGCTCGCATCTCCGGGTCGTCGGTCAACCGATATTGCTGGCCGACTTCCGGCAGGATTTCCTCCAGCAAGAACCGGGCATACTGATCCGACAGCGTGTCGTATTCGAACGAGCGATTCGCGGGGGTGGGCCGCCAACCACGTTTCTCAGGCAGATCTTTGCTCAAGTGCCCAGGATCGATGAAGATACCGATGGTTATCGGCATGGCCCCTTCGTGAATCAGATTGTCCATCACGGTCGTGGCGCGGAACTGCCCTTGGGGATCGACGTAGGCATGTCCGTCCTGGAACACCATGACGGCGGCCGGCGCGGAACCATCGTACTGAGCCGGTACGTAGACGCTGTAGCGACGGATCGTCCCCGGAAAGATCTTACTCCGCCACACATGTTCGGTTACTTCGCCTTGTGGCACCCCCGGTTTCACCATCGAATCGGGGCCCAGTTGATACTGGCTGTCATCGGCTCGAACGACCGCCGGCCAAGCACAAACCGACCACATCAGAATCATCATCGTGCGCATGAGGAAGCCCTTGAAGTAAGTGGTCCATAAACGATGAATGCGCCGCCCATCAAGCACTGCGGACGCTGTCACCTGCCGCCCCATTATAATGCAGCGGCAACACCATCTCGCCGCAACGATGGAAAGACTTTGCCGATGATCTGGGCCAAACGGAAGCCTCAGCGAATCGGGTGCGCCGTCATCGCAGCCGGCCTGCTCATCATGCTTGGTTTGTTGCTTGGAACCACCGGGCTGTTCCTCCATCGATACCGGGCGGCAGCGAATCGAGTGGCTAGGCACATCGATCGGCTGGCGCGAGAGGGAGGTCCAATTGACAATGTCACCTTGGACCAGTACTACCGCCAGCACACCGACACCGCGATCAGTGAGTCGTGGGTTCGCCTGTTGGATGCGCCTGACCTATCGGATCTTTCGACGCAAGCGGTCGCCCTGCCCATCATCGGATCCGTTGCGAATGTGGTCCTGGCGAATTCCCGCTGCAAATCAGTAGAATGCGCGGTGCAGTAAGTCCCACAAACACTTGCTGGCTAGGGTCATCATGGATTTCGTCATTGGGACTTGGATTGCCATCGTGATCCCGGCCGCGGTGGTCATATTCTCGGATTGTTCAACGAAAAAAACGCAAGCAGGCGTTGTCGCAAATTGCAGGCGAGCTGAGTTGTCCAACCAGGCGGCGAATTCCGGCTATTCGTGATCGGCAGCCAACGATCGCTGTTTCCATGCTGACCAGAACAGCGAATGCGATTAGCGATGCCCAAGCGTCAGATAGACGAACCGCTAATCCACGCAAATGAACGCACATCTCCGCACGCGACTGAAGCTGTCAATGAACGGATGAGTCCAAATTTCGTGAAGCAAGCCAGCGGAATCTGGACTTGGGTCGGGGATCGTCGGAAAAATCGCTGCAAGGCACCAGTTACTGACGGAACCCGAACAACGGATGAATTGACTCCGGCGCTGCCCTCCGCAAGAATACTCGTCAACTTGCCCCGATGCGCTGGGTTCGCTGCTATTCCAGTTGTTGATTCGCTGCGCTTTTACCGAAAGGAGACGCCCAATGGCAATGAACAAGCCGCGCTACGGTGCCTGTCTAATGGTTTTCGGTTGTCTGGCCCACCTAGGCGGCTGCAGCGGGAGCAAGACGTCCCAGGAGGACTTGTCCGCTCCGATCGAGCGAACGGCTCAGGCGCCTGCGTTGGACCTGAAGGTCCAAGCATATCATGCGCCTGAAGGCGACATGGCAATCGTGTTATACGATGACAGCGCTGCGGCCCAAGACGTCTTGTTCGTCTCGCGCGTCGATTTCGAAACCGTGCTGAACGACCGGGGCGAATCGATTCGCCTTCGTTCGGCGGCTATGAATTGGCAAGTAGTCACCGATCCAGCGGAATACTCAGGAAAGTTTTCACCAGGCACTCTGGTCATCTTCAACGCCGTGCAATCGCAATCGCCGGTGGTATCATCGCTCACCCGTGTGCAGCGGTTGGCCAGGCTGGAGGGCAACGTGATCCTACATCGAGGACAATCGCAAGTGCTGCGAATCCCGGTCGCAGAGTTCGGCTCGACCGCGGCCCAGGATCGCTTGGCCAAGGCGGGCGTACAGCTCGACGCTGTACTCACGGACGCTGTCGACTTGCGGATCAATGGCCCTAAACCGCAGCAGGTCACGCGTGTCGAAGTGGTTGATCGCAGTGGTCAGGTAAGGCAGTACCTGCATACCGGTGGCGGCCGCACGTTGAATAGCGTAACGCGGAATTGGGTCCTTCAGCGTCCCCTTTCCGAAGGCGACCTGATCGGCGTGTGGTTTGCCGGTGAGGATCCAGGTGCGGCACCGAGTTGGACGTTCCCGATCGATGGCCCGGCAACTCGTCACACGCACCCCAACCTTCCGTTCGCAGGCACAGCTCAACGAGCCCGATGCCTGGCCGGATCGATGACCGGTGACAAGAACAAATTGTTTCTCGCACGGCTAGTCGATGGTGGGAACGTCGTCCAAGAATTCCCTTCCTCGATCAAGGCGGTGAACCGTGTAATCGCGTTGCAAGCAGCGGGAGAGATCGAGACGATGGAAATCGAGGTTGTGACCTCCGAGGACGCTCGCGAATACTACAACCCGTTCAGTTTTACGGATGTTTCGATTGGAAGTATCGAAGAGCTGATGTCGCTGGTCCGATAGTCGTTGACCTCGACCTTTGATGCCTCACGTTCGCGGCGCTCATTCGTTTCCAGGCGGACATCGCTGCGGCAGGCTGGTATCGACCAGCGGGCGGTACAACTCGGGACGGCGATCGGCCAGCCGATCGATCGCATGCTCGCCTGGGACACGCTCGATCTTTTTATTGCGAGCCCAGGCGGTATCGATGTCGGCCACCAACACGGTCTGTTCGGTTGCATCGGCGGCGGCCAGAACGCTGCCGTCGGGTGCGGCGATTTTGCTGTGCCCCAGAAAGGTGAATCCGCCTTCGCTACCCACCCGATTGATGGCCATGAAGTAA
>RFIQ01000134.1 GCA_003695565.1 Planctomycetota bacterium
GATGGAAGTTGGCAGACGATGGTGGAGGTAGTGTTACCTTTCTACGAACCAGGCGGTCGCACGTTCGAATCGTGCCGGGCGCGCCATACAAAACAAAGGCTTAGCCAATTCGGCTGGGCCTTTTGTCTTTCTGGCGTAGGGAAATCGTAGAGTCGGTCCCTACGACCCCCAAGGGCCGTTCGATTCGAGCCGCCGCGTCTGCCAGGTGCTCCGGCGCGAGATGGGCATACCGCAGCACCATCTCGAACGATTTCCAGCCGCCCAGCTCCATCAGTTCTTGAAGACTGGTGCCGTTCATCACGTGCCAACTGGCCCAGGTGTGCCGAAGGTCGTGAAAGCGAAAGTCTTCAATCGCTGCGCGCTTGAGCGCCCGTTTCCAGGCCGATCCCACTGCCGCCATGTGCCGGCCCTTGTAGGTAAAGCACCAACGGTCGTGGGTACCAAGGACCGCTCGCAGTGCGAGCAGCGCCTCCCGGTTGAGCGGAATCCCCCGGCCTTCCCCGTTCTTCGTGGTCCCCGGGTCCAGCCAGGCAACACGCCGCTCCAGGTCTACCCGTCCCCATTCCAGATCGAGGATCTCTCGCATCCGGCAGCCCGTGGCCAGCGCAAACTGAACCACCGGTCGCAAATGGGGCGGCAGTACGGCAAGCAGCCGGTCAGCCTCCTCCCGCGTCAGGAAGCGGACACGGCGCTTCGGCTCCCTGAGCATGCGAATGCGGGGGAACCGTTCGATCCAGCCCCACTCATCACGGGCCAGATGCAGAATGCGTCGCACCACCTCCAGGGCACGGTTGATGGTGGCGTTCGCCACCTGATCGCGTTCCCTGCGATCCTCTATGAATGGCCAGAGGGCATCCATATTGATGTCCCTCAGCCGTTTCCCGGCCAGGTACGGGTCGAGTTTCCGCAGGTGGGCCAGATCATCGTCCCGTGTGCGCTTGTCTTGCGATTCACGCAGGTAACGAATCACCGCCTCCTGCCAGGTTTTGTCGACCGGTATCCCGGTCCGGGCCGCCTCGTAGGCCTCGGCCTTGAGGCGGATGAGCAACTCCGTTGCGGCGTCTAGGTCTCTAAGCCGAGTGCTTTTGCATACTCGGCGTCCGTCTGGGAGAACGACATCGATCCACCAGTAGGGCGAGTCTTTCCGTCGGTAGAGTCCTCTTTGTTGGGCCATACAACCTCCTTGCTGGCCCACCCTCGCGCTTTATGCTGATCGATCCACTGGTCGAGGTCAACGACGTCATACAGGCGTCGGCGACCGATGGCCACGGATGGGATGCGCAGGCGGGCAAACAGCGTGACGCCGATGCCCAGATATTGCGCGGCCTGTTCCTTGCTGAGCAGGCGTGCCGTTGGCAGCGGAGTCGTTTCCGGCGATTTTTTCTGACCAGTATCCATCAACCCAACCTCTTTTCGGTTTCAGTTGCACGTGCAGCGTGGGTGAGCCACGAATCGCATTTCGTGAATCACGTAATGCCGTAGTCGCGCCCGGTAGAAAAAAATCGGAAAAAGAGGGGAAAGGGAGAAAAACTGCCTAAAATTAGGCACTTGCCGAAGTTGCCGGCTTGCATTTTCCCGCAATTCGACCTAGATATGATGGTGGTGATAACGAGCGTGCATCCGAATTTAGTCGAGGGGTACGCATCTCCGTGCCCGCATTGGCAGCGTCATTCCGCTGCCAGTCACCGTATCGGATGGCATTGAAGGGCGCGCATTTCCGCGCTCGCGTTGGCAGCGTTGTTCCGTTGCCAATCACGCTCTGCATCGCCACTCAGGGCTGATCACTGGCCATTGCCAGTGTCGCCTCTACTGAGTGCGATGCGCCTGAGCGGAGGGGTCAAATTCGACCGAGGGAGGCGTGTCGGCTGTGCCCCCCGCAAAAGCGGTGTCACCGCCGTCTCTGTCGCTCAAGCGACAGCGACAGAGACGGCGGCCCTGGCCGCCTGGGATCGTCGCGGGCTCAATGCCTGCGACGATCCCGCCGCGGGAGAGAAGGGGAGAAATTTTTCAATTCCCCATCTCAAACGCGGCCACCCCATAGTGGGATACGGACGAAGGAGCCGCACACAAGACGGGTGTGCGGTCCGCGTTAGCGGCAGACCCCGAGCTTGCCAGCGTATGACTGGCCGGCGTGCTGAGCCCCAGCCAGAGGCTGTCCTCCGTATCGACCGAACCCCCGTCTGATCGTCCGCCCCGCCACGGCGGCATGCTTAATGTGGCCTGTCAGGTCGGCGAGCGCCTATGAGACCGAAGACTCGCGTAACACTTACCGACGCAACTGGGGCTGACAGGCAATACCGTCGCCATACCGGCTGACAGGCTGGATATGGCATTGGGTCAATCCACAAACGGTCATCGCGGAGGTGCGGATGATGGACCGGAATATGCGGGCGCGAAATTTTGGGCTCCGTAGCCGGGATATGAATAAGGCGGCAAAAAATGCACTGATCGAGCGTGGTCTGTCCTACAGCAGCGTGGGCACCCTCTCGGATCGATTCCGGGTGTTCTCCCGTTGGGTGCGAGAGACGCACCAGGTCAATGACCTCCGCTACATAGATCAGGTGGTGTTGGAGCAATACGCGGCCCATATCCGCGACCGGGTAGCGGCTGGAGAGCTCGCCGTTTCAACGGCGCAAAACTACCTGTCAGCGGTCAATACGGTGATCCAGCAGGCGCGGCAGGATCGCCAGGTTGGAATAAATCCCGTCGAGTGGGTTGGCGAACGCTCAGCCGTACGTACCGTCAACCGTGCCACAGAGGGCGTGACGGCTGGGCGAGCAATCGGCCATAGCGCCATCCCCTATCTGGAACGGTGCCTGGTCATTGGTCAGCTGGGTGAACAGCTGGGCCTCCGTGTCAAGGAGTCGAGCCTATTGGATGCCCGTGCCGCATTGGAGCAGGCAATTACCCAGCATCGGGTCCATATCCGGTATGGCACCAAGGGGGGCAGACCACGCTGGGTTCCGATCCGTAGCGACTGCCAGGTTGAGACATTGCGACATGCGGCGCGCCTACAGGGCACGGCACGCAGTCTCATACCGCCGGAACACAACTGGGCCACCTGGCGGGGTGTGCTCTATCGCACCGCGTCCAAACTGGGACTCCATGGGTGGCACGGCGGTAGGCACGCCTATGCCCAACGGCTGTACGAGAGGCTAACCCGTTGTCAACCGCCGGTTGTTGTCGGCATCTCCCATGGCCGCCCGCATCTCGAGTACCTCGCCCGAGTGCGCGGTTTGGACTATGAGGCAGCACGGGCGCTCGACCGTAGGGCGCGATTGCAGGTCGCGGCGGAGCTGGGCCATGGCCGAATCGACGTGACCAACAGCTACCTGGGATGAGACCCATGCGAAGATGGAGCAAGCCGCGGTCGATTGGGGGCCAGGTCGAAAGCTTCGCTCAAGTGTACCTTCGCCAAGGCGGCAAGACCGGACGGCGAAAACAGGTTGAGCGCCTCAAGACTGCGGCCAATGCGGCTGCGGTGCGCTATAACCTGAATTCCCTACATCAATTCGGCCGTCGCCATGTTCGCTGGTGGGACGAGCAATTGAGACGGGAGGGCCGATCGTTCAAAACGCGAATGGCCTATTGGTACGGGTGGAAACTTCTTTGGGAGTGGCTTCGAAGGCCTGGGGAGCCCCCCAGGCCGCGGGATTCAAAGCGGAAACCGAAAACCTCTGGGGCCGAGCCAAATTCTCCCGGTACTGGAAATTTTGTAGGCAGACCCTGAATAGATCGAGCCGCCTCCCATCGCGCAGGCGCCCAAAAGGACCGCGAACGCTGCGATGAATATCGCGGCGGTACCAATCCACAGGACGAGGAGTAATCGCCTGGGGATTCTCCATCGGTGATCTGATTCGGCCAGCTCCAGGAGCCTAATCAGCGTCTCGGGGTTGCGCCGCAGGTCACCATTGCTAATGAACCAGGTCCCATCAAGTTCATTTTCATACGCGCCCGATTGCATAAGCAAACGACGGTATTTGTTGACCTCCCCCAATTGCGTCCTGAGTTGCGGGGTTGCGCGGAAACATAATCCCCATCTCCGCGATCGTTTACGCTTCAATACCTCGATGTATCCATATCGCCCAGGTGCGATAGGCGGTTGGTTGTTGCTGTTGTAGTAAACGGCCTGGTCCTGCTTTCTCAGCTTAATCATTTTCGTCATTCCTCTTTCTTCTCTATAAGGTGGTTTTTAATCACAATCTTCTTCGGTCCAAGGTTCGCTCCCGGCGCCCGGGGGCGGTGGGTACTGGATATTCACGAACAGAAAATGCTCTAGTCGGTCAAACTGTTCTCGCATAGCGCGCAGCACCTCC
>RFIQ01000016.1 GCA_003695565.1 Planctomycetota bacterium
GAGGAGGGCTTTGTGCCCTTGAAGTTAACCCAGGAGGAGAATCGGGAACAGCTGGCCGTGCTGGACGTCAAGGCATTTCCGTCGATCCTGGTGTTTTCGCCCAAGTTGGAATACCTGTTTCGCATCGACGGCTACGTCGATGCCCAAGAATTCATGCGGCGAATCGAACGTGTTAGCGGAGAAGTGGCGGCACTGGCCGAGCCGCAACCGGCCGTCCGACGTTGACCCAGATAAGTTCAAGCTCCTACCGCTCAATGTAAGCGCAAAAAGGTGGGCGGACTCACCGAGCCGACGGGATACGCCCGAGTCCCGCGCCGGAAATGGTAGAGTCCGCCCATTTTCTTTTTGATCGAAGTTGTCTGCCGTTAGTTCCCCTAATTCGGCAACTGCCCTCTTTAATAATACGATTTTATTCGATTGTCGATCCACTCTGCCGGTTTCTTGTTGCGTAATTTCAGAAAATTCGGTGCTGTATCCCTCTGGCGGCGTCCTGTTTTTACCTGCCCTTACCAGGTGAGTTCTGGGTGGGTTCTGCGTGCAGTCATGGTGAGCCAGCAGGCGTCCACCCGATTTTGGGAGCGGGGAAACGCGTAGTGGCATGACATCTGAAAATGCCTGCGCTGGCGCAGGGAGGAAGCCGCAAGTTGCCGCCGCTGTTGGCAGGCATTCCGTCTCCATCGTTGGGTTCCGCGGCGCCCGGTCGGGAGGTAAAGGAAAATGGCCCGATGCGAGTCGATGGCTGCCCTGCGCAAGGGCCGGTGGGATAAAATGGCAAGGCCCTAGTATGGTCCGTCCCCGAGGAACTGTGCCGCCGGCCACGCTCTGAACTCCGCTTCGTCGCACTGGACTGCGGTCGCTGGGCGGGTCCTGTCTTCCCCTGTCCGATGTGAGGGTATTCCAACCGTGTATTTTCTGTGGAATCCGTTGTTCGTTCGTCGATCGGCGCGTGCTCGATGCGGCCTGCTGCTGGTGCTGCTGCTGGTATGGGCATGGTACCCGGGAGGCCGGGTGGCGGTCGGTGCTAAACCCATGCACTTGATTGTTCTGGCGGGGCAGTCCAACATGGCGGGGCGCGGTGCGGTCAGCGATCCCGATCGCGTGCCGCATCCACGCGTACGAGTGCTCTCGCCGGACGGTGAATGGGTCCCGGCGGTGGATCCTCTGCATTACGACAAGCCCAAAATAGCGGGGGTCGGGCCTGGACGCACTTTTGCAATCGATTACGCCGACGATCATCCCGATGTAGTGGTGGGCATTGTGCCTTGTGCGGTGGGAGGTTCCTCGATCGACAGTTGGCAGCCCGGGGCAGTGCATGCCGGAACGGGGGCCAGGCCTTGGGACGATGCGGTCGCACGCGTTGGCCGCGCCATGGAATCGGGTCAGGTACATGTCATCTTGTGGCATCAGGGGGAGTCGGACGCCAAACCAGGAAAAGCGCAGTCGTACGAACAAGCCCTGGAGGATCTGGTGGGGCGGTTCCGAGACCTGGTGGGCCGGCCCGACGTGCCCTTCCTCATCGGACAGTTGGGGCAGTTTCCCTCGCGTCCCTGGGACGAATCGCGACGGATCGTGGATGCGGCGCATCAAGCGGTGGCATCCCGCGTCCCCCGATGCGGTTTCGTCAGTTCATTAGGCCTGTCGCACAAGGGAGACAATGTCCATTTTTCAGCCGATTCGGCTCGGGAACTCGGGCATCGATACTACCGCGAGTATCGGCGGATCGAGCGCGATTTGCGACCCGAAGTGTTGCGATGCGATCGCATTTGGGGTCAAGCACCTCATAACGCGTTTACCGATTTGATTCGTTTTCAGGACGCATGGTATTGCGTGTTCCGTGAGGGGCGCGGGCATGTCTCGCCCGACGGGGCGCTGCGGCTGCTGCGCAGCGACGACGGCCACCGCTGGGAGTCGGTGATGCGGTTTACACGTTCCGACGCCGATCTGCGAGACGCCAAGTTGAGCATTACCCCGCAGGGAGAATTGATGCTGCTGGGGGCGGGAGCAATGCACAATCCCGATCCCCATCGCCACCAGACCTTTGCCTGGTTTTCCGAAGATGCCGTATCGTGGACTCCAGAGATTCCGATCGGCGAGCCCGACTACTGGTTGTGGCGGGTGTCGTTTCATCGAGGACTGGGGCTGGGGATCGGCTACACCACGAATTCCCCCCAGGATCGCCACATCCGGCTGTATGGCAGTCAGGATGGTCGGCGATGGAGCACCTTGGTACCCCGACTCTACGAACGGGGTTATCCGAATGAAACTCAGATTCGGTTTGTGGGCGATCGCGCGTATTGTCTGTTGCGTCGCGACGGGGCGTCCCCGGAAGGCAATAGCGGCTTATTGGGAATCGCCGATCCTCCTTACACCGATTGGAACTGGAGTGATCTGCAGGTGCGCATCGGTGGGCCGGCGATGTTGGTGACGCCGCACGGCAAGATGATTGCGGTGGTGCGGTTGTACGATGGCCGCACGCGCACCTCGGTGTGTCAGATCGATCCTGTGCACGGCAGCATACGTGAGTTGCTAGCGCTGCCCTCCGGCGGCGATACCAGTTATGCTGGGTTGGTATGGTACGATGATCGCTTGTGGATCAGCTATTATTCCGCCCACGAGGCGCGCTCCAATGCGTTTGCCACGGCCATTTATTTGGCCGAAGTGACAATCCCCTGACCTCCTACTGGCGTTGACGAGAATTCCGTCTCGATCTTGCCGAGAATTGCATCATGAGAACTTGCACTTGCCGCTCCCCAAGGGCCTGGTTGAATTCGCGGTTCAGGCCGTTGCGATGGCACCGTGGCGGCCGTCGTCGCTCCCAGTGCACCGCTGGCGCGTTCCGATGGTGCGCGATCGTGCTGGTTTGCGCCGTGGGGGCTCGGACCGCGCCGGCGGAAGAGTTCGAATTGCCTGCGGTCGTCCAAGTGGGTCAGGACGGGGTGGTGAGCGCCGAATTGATTTACCAGTTGGCGGGCCGCCCCACGCCCCAATGCCACGCCTCGACCATCGTTGAAACCTCCGCCGGCCTGGTGGCAGCATGGTTTGGTGGCACCGAGGAAGGGCATGATGACGTGGGGATTTGGATGTCCCGCCAGTTCGACGGTCGGTGGTCGCATCCAGTGCTGATCGCGGGCGGGTTCGAGAACGAGTCGCGCGACTATCCATGCTGGAATCCCGTGCTATTCCAGCCCCAGGGCGGGCCTTTGATGTTGTTCTACAAAGTAGGGCCGAATCCGCGGCAATGGTGGGGCGTGGTGACGACCAGCGACGATGCCGGCATGACGTGGTCGGCGCCCCGTCGATTGGGAACCAGTCCGAAGCTGTTCCCCGCCAATCGGAATCTGATTGGCCCCGTGAAGAACAAACCGTTGCAGCTCGAAGATGCATCGATTCTGTGTCCCGGTAGCACCGAGAACGAGGGTTGGCGCGTCCATTTCGAGCTCAGCCAGGATATGGGCAAGACTTACGAAGTCATCGGACCGCTGTTGGACGGCGAGCCGCTGGATGCGATTCAACCCAGCATACTGACGCATGGAGACGGTCGTTTGCAGATCCTGTGCCGTACGCGCCAAGGAGTTCTGGCGACGAATTGGTCCAGCGATCGAGGTCGCACGTGGGGACCGATGCGTCGCACGCATATACCGAATCCCAATTCGGGCACCGACGCCGTGACGCTGGATTCGCACATTCATCTGCTGGTTTACAATCACTCGCATCGCACGGCGTCTCGCAACGGACGACAGGTTCTCAATGTGGCGACCAGCCCCGATGGGGAGAACTGGCGCGTGGTGCTGACCCTGGAGCATGAGGGACACCCGGCGGGGTATTCTTACCCGGCGGTCATCCAGACACGTGATGGCCTGGTGCACATCACCTATACCTGGCGACGTCAGTCGATCAAACATGTCGTGTTGGATCCGTCGCGGTTACCGGCCGGCAAGGTGATTCCCAAGTGATGATGTTACGATGACGCAACGTTGGCAGTCGGTCGGGCGTTGGGCGCTCTTCAGCGGCATGGCGTTGGGCCTGTTTGTACTCGCCTGGCTGGTTGGACACGTGGTGAGATCCCGCGGGACGCAGATCGAGCGGGGACCCCAGGCGCCTTGGTCGTCGGCGGAGCCGGCATCCTTGGCGGTCTTGCCGGATGAAGCGGCGCGAGCGGGCATCCGACTCGTCCCAGCGCCCGAGCCTCACGCGCTGATGTTTGTGCATCCCGATTCGCCCTGTTGGGTCGAAGTCCCTCGGCCCGATGCATTTCCGGACTATGCGACGGCCGTCCGAGCACGGAGGGCTGGTCAGTTCGGCGGCCTAAAGTCGGCTTCCGCACCTGCCGAGGCGCAAGCCGGCCAGAGGGGCAGAGCCGTTTCCGAACCCGATGCAGGTGCCGGGTTCCTGGGGGCTCAAGCATGCACTCCATGCCATCGCGAACGGTATGAGCGCTATCGGCAAACGGCCCACTTCTTGACCTCGGCGCGGGCCGACACTTCGACCGTGCTGGGGCCTTTGGAAGATGGAAACAACATGATGCACACGGGGCATCCGGATTTGAAGTTTCGCATGCTGGGGGATGGCGCGGGGCGCGTTGTGCAGGAAGTGACCTTTCGGGAGCTGCGCAAGCGCGTTCCCATGGACATCGTTACCGGGGCGGGGGTCGTCGGCCAAACCTACCTGTTCTGGCAAGGGCATGCCCTGTACCAGGATCATGTCTCCTATTTCACGCGAACCGGATCCTGGATCAACAGCCCCGGGTACCAGGACGGGACCGCCTGGTATGCCCGCAAGGTGATCCCCAAGTGCCTGGAGTGCCATGCGACTTACGTGGCGACGGTGGATCGCGATGTGCCGGTGTACGATCCTGCCACCCTGATTCTTGGAATTTCCTGCGAACGGTGCCACGGCCCTGGGGCGGAGCATGTCGCGTATCACGAACAACATCCGGACGCACCGGCCAGGCATGTCGTCAATCCGAGCGATTTAACGGCGGAGCAGCAGAATGACGTTTGCGCCCAGTGCCATTTCGGTTCGGCGACGCCCATCGGTCAACCCTTTTCCTTTCGGCCGGGAGACGACGCTGACGCATTCTGGCAATTGCCCCCCGGTGTCGAATCGCTGGCCGGCGGAGTCCATAGCTCCAATCAATTGGCCCGGTTGCAATTGAGCGCTTGCTTTGTCGGCAGTCCAGCCATGACTTGCTCGGACTGCCACGATCCGCATGAGAACCAACGTGGCGATTTGGGGGGATTTTCTCAGCGTTGCCAGGCGTGCCACCAACCGGAGCACTGTGGGATGTTCGAACGGATTGGACTGGACATTGCCACCAATTGCATCGATTGCCATATGCCGCGGCGAGAGGATGACAAAATCGCGGTTCATCAGCCGGCGGGTATCGAATTCCCTATGCTGCGGGATCATTTCATCCGGGTCGTACCGGAGCTATCGGAGCGGTTGGCACCCTAGAGACGGCAGGGGTGAGGGTGGGTGCCCTGGGAAGCTGGCGATGGGCTTCCTATAATCCCAGGCTCAGACCTCCGTAGCAGATCATAATTACCCGCAGACAATCCGAGGATATTCCATGAGCCAGGTTGAACGCACGGTGATCATTGGCAGTGGTCCGGCCGGGTGGTCGGCCGCAATTTATGCGGCGCGAGCCAATTTGAAGCCATTGCTGTTCGAGGGCACGGTGAAGCCCGAGATGATCCCGCTGGGGCAATTGGCCTTTACCACCGAGATCGAGAACTACCCCGGGTTTCCCGCTGGCAATGTACGGGCGTTTGTGGAGAGCGCCGTCGATCCGGATCGGCATTGGAATCTGCCTCCGGTACCCAAGGGGCATGAGAAGAATGGCCAACCGCACTACGCCATCCAAGGCGTGGAGCTGATGGAGTTGATGAAGCAACAGGCGTTGAATTTCGGCACGCGGGTCGTGGGGGACGATATCGTGGAAGTCGATTTCAGCGACAGGCCATTGAAGGTCAAGGCCGGCAGTGGTGACGTGATCCAGACGCATACGGTCATCGTTGCAACTGGGGCACGCGCCAATTACCTAGGGTTGGAATCAGAGGAAAAGTATAAGAACAAAGGTGTCAGCGCCTGTGCCGTGTGCGATGGCGCGCTGCCCATGTTTCGCGGCAAGCCCCTGGCCGTCGTGGGCGGCGGAGACACGGCCGTCGAAGAGGCAACGTACCTGGCCAACTTGGATGGTGCCGACACCATCTACCTGATTCACCGTCGCGACAAACTGCGCGCCAGCCAGGTCATGCAGCAGCGGGCCATGAATCATCCCAAGATCAAGATCATCTGGAATACGGTCGTCGAGGAAGTATTGGGGGATGGAGAAAAGGTCACCGGATTGCGGCTGCGCAACACGGTGGACGGTACGGAGTCGACCTTGGAGGTAGCCGGCATGTTCGTGGCCATCGGCCATACACCTAACACGGCATTCCTGCAGGGCCAATTGGACATGAACGCCAAAGGATACATCAAGTGGACCGAAGCATTCCGTACGAAGACCAGCGTGGCGGGCGTGTTTGCTGCCGGCGATGTGGCGGATGACTATTACCGCCAGGCGATTACTTCAGCCGGAACCGGTTGCATGGCGGCTCTGGATGCGGAGCGGTATCTGGCGGAGCAAATGGTTGGGTCGGAATAGCGGGAACAACTATGGCGTGGATCACGGTAAAACAGGCTCGAGATGCGGCCTCGATCGGTCGGCAGGTCGAGGTCCGCGGTTGGGTGCGCACGCGCCGCGACAGCAAGGGCGGATTCAGCTTCATCGAGCTGAACGATGGCTCCTGCCTGAGCAATCTGCAAATCATCGCCGATCAATCCCTGGAGAACTATGAATCGGTCATCCGATCGTTATCGGTCGGCAGTTCGATCGTCGCCACGGGGGAGATCAAGCCCAGTCAAGGTAAAGGGCAGGCCACGGAACTGGTGGCGGACGCGGTCCGGCTGATCGGGGCAGCCCCGCCTGACTACCCGCTGCAAAAGAAACGCCACTCCTTCGAGAAGCTGCGGGAATGGGCTCATCTGCGACCGCGGACCAATTCGTTCGGCGCGGTGACTCGTGTGCGCAACCAATTGGCTTCGAGCGTGCATCAATTCTTTCAACAAGAGGGCTTTTACTACGTTCACACTCCTATCATCACCGCATCGGACTGCGAAGGTGCGGGCCAGATGTTCCGCGTGACAACGTTGCCCTTGGATAACGTGCCCAAGCGAGATGGCCAGGTCGATTTCTCGCGAGACTTTTTCCATCAAGCCACCTATCTGACGGTCTCGGGTCAATTGGAGGCCGAGATTTTCGCTTGTGCACTGAGTCGTTGCTACACGTTTGGCCCGACCTTTCGCGCCGAGAACAGCAACACCACTCGCCACCTGGCGGAGTTCTGGATGATCGAGCCGGAAGCGGCTTTTTTCGATCTGAGCGATAACATGCAGTTGGCCGAGCAGTTCGTCAAACGCCTGCTGGCCGATACGTTGCATCACTGTGCGGAAGACATGCAGTTTTTCGACCAGCGGATCCAGCCTGGTTTGTTGGCTGCCCTGGAACTGGTCCTGAACAAGCCGTTCGAGCATATGTCGTATACCGAAGCGGTCGAAGTCCTGATCCGGTCGGGGCAATCGTTCGAGTTTCCCGTGGAGTGGGGGCAGGATTTGCAGGCCGAGCACGAGCGCTACTTGACCGAACAACATGTGCAGGGTCCGCTCATCCTGCACGATTATCCCAAGACCATCAAACCGTTTTACATGCGTTGCAACGACGACGACCGGACGGTGGCGGCCATGGATGTGTTGGTGCCCCACGTGGGAGAGATCATCGGGGGGAGCCAGCGTGAAGAACGGCTCGACGTCCTGCAGCAGCGAATGGAGGAGATGGGGCTCGATCAGCAGGAATACTGGTGGTACCTGGATCTGCGGCGTTTCGGCAGTGTGCCCCACAGCGGATTCGGCTTGGGGTTCGAACGGGCTGCGCAATGGATTACCGGGATGGGCAATATTCGCGATTGCATTCCCTTTCCTCGCACTCCCGGATGGGCCGAGTTCTGATGGGCTGAGGGCGCGGGCGGTGGCAACGCCCCGTCTCACTGGCTGACCTGGTCGCCGCCCCGGTATCGATCGGACGCGGTGGCGGTCGTCAATCGTCGGCCAGTTCCGGGAAGACTTCCGGGTCGAGGTTCTGTCGCCCGACCAAGGTACGGGTGCGGGCCAGGAAATCGAATTTGAAATTGGCCACCTGCTGTTCGCTAATCCCTAAGGTTTCGGCTGTTTCCTTGTTGCTGCGGCCTGCGACGAACAGCAACTCGATGCACTTGAGTTTGACCCAGTCCCCCCGGTCTTTCCATTTGGCAACTTGTTGTTTCAAGGCTTCCACGATCGCGGACTCCTCGAGCCGTTTGCGCTCGCCGCTGCGGGCGCTGCTGCTGGCCCGTCGCGCGCCGGAGGAAACGATTTGCCAAGGGGAAGCGTCCGCGGGAGCGGATTGGTCTAGTGAGACCGCTGGCCTCCGCCCCTCCCGCCGCAAATGGTCGGTCAGCTTGTACGCGCAGATCGTAAACAGGTAACTCTCCAACGGTCGGCGACGGTCGTAGTTGGGCAGGCTGTTGAGGAACCCCACGAATGTTTCTTGCACGATATCCTCGCTGGACGCCCGGTTGCGCAAGCGACTATCGACGAATGCCAGCAAGCGGCCCTCATAGCGCGCAATCAACTCTTCCCACGCCGCTTGTTCGCCCTGGCTGATCCGCTCGACAAGCATTTGATCGGCCGCGGAAGATTCACTCATCGGCTGACTTTCCCTTGCGGATGGTGATGCTAACGGTACTCTCCTGCTGTTTGTTTCTTGGCGAGGCACCTGCGGTCTTCGCATCCACCGCTGACGCCGTGGCTACTTCGTGCTCTTCGATGACCTCGATAGAGCGTGGTGCCGGCACCTCCTGAACATGGGCATAACCGACCAGGAGGGCCAGCCCGGTTATGCCCATGGCCGCGGGCACAGCCACCAATCCGGCAACCAGCGCCGATGCACTCGCCACCGACAGGCGGCTGCGGCTGCGCGGGGGACTTCCGGCGCCCGCTGACGGCTCCGCCTGCGCCTGGCGCCTGGCGCGGCGTCGAGCCAACCAGTGGATGAGAGCGATGGAGGTCAGCACACCAAATGCTCCCAACCCGATCGGGCCGAACCGTTCCCGTTGAATCGCCGCCACCAACATCTGCCGCAACACTTCTCGATGTTCCGGTGTGATCTCCAGCACCACCCATTTCTGGTACATGGGCCCTGCACTGGTGGATAGTTCTGCCACGTACTGCACATCGGGTTGCAGCAGATTCGTGCGGATGAATTCCGGCGTGATGGCGACTCGTTTCGCCATGCCCGGTTGCTCGGCGATATGCTGGTCGATGTATTGCCGAAGGCTCTCGACTAAGGGACCATCCAAACCGCGATCGGCTGCCTGGGGGTCCGTCACCAGTTCACCGCCCACGAACAAACGGTGCACAGAAGTCGTCAGATCGGGTGGCGCGGCCACCCAGGCTGGTCGATCGGGAGGCAGCAACGGCTGCTTTCCTGGCTGGACGGATAACTGGCGTGGTTGGTCGGATTTCAGAGCCTCCCTGTCCGCTGGCGTTGTGTTCTGGATGGCATCGAAAGCCGCTTGCTGTTCGGCACTTACCTCGGCGGTCGCGCCCACCGATTCTTGCGCGGCATCGCCGCGCGGAGCCGGAGAGTCTTGTGCCAGGGCGATTGCCGGCGCGCAGGCGATGACCAACAGGACGCGCGGGAACCAGCCCCATCTGGGCAGCGCACCCCGTCGAGTTTCCCTGAGGGGTAGGAATGCAACCGGCGTGTTGGTTTCCCGTGAATGGTTCATGATCATGCCATTTCCGCTACTGGAGGTGCTTGTTTCAGTCGTTCATTGGGGTTGATCCAGGGGGTCGAAAGTTGCACAGCAATCGAGGCACCTGCGGCGATCAGCGATCCCCAGGGGTGCGGGAACGGCACGATCAGATGCACCAGTCCTGCGGCAATAGCCGACCACAGAACGGTCCAGAAACTCAACCGAGTACGCCGCAGCGGGTCCGCTTGTTTCCACCAGCCGATCAGTCCCATCATCAAAGGAAAGAAGGTCAGGTAGGCGGGCAGCAACGGGGTTCCATCGGCGGCGAAGAAGCCTCGCCACCGGTGAACCGGCAAGTCGCCGATGCTGTCGGCGGCGATCTGTGGCCAAGGGACCATCAGATACTCGGCCAATACATAGGCCAGGCCGCCGATCGCAAACCCGGTAGTCAACTGAACGAAGCTGCGGAACGCCCAATCCCCCTGCTCTTTCTGCCACCATTTTCCCAAGGCGATGGCGGTCCAGGCCGTCAGCAAACTGACCAGCGCCGCCCAGATCATCCCCACCAGCATCGGTTGGGCGGCCTGTCCGCGACCGATCTGGAACAGAGCCGCCAGGGTGCTGAAGACCGTCACCACCGCAGTGCTTCCCAGCCATGCACCGGTGATCTCGGTGACCAGGCCGCTCGCGGGTGTCCGTGCCAGCTGCATCCGGCGCGCGATCTTCCATTGTTCTACGGTTAGAGGCCGCGGCTTGGGGTTGCGGCTTGGGGGCGGACTCGGCTGGGCAGCGGCCGGTTGCACTGGCGGCCCGGCTCGCCGGCCGCGATGTGCCATCGATCCGCGGCCATGGGTAACAGAAGGGTCTGTACCGCCGAGCAGCCACCAGACTGCATAGTAGGGGACGTAGAAAACTAAGCCGATAAGGATCAATGCCAGAATGTCGACGGCATTGACGGCACAAATGATCAACGCCAAGGCCAGGATCAGGTTCTTCAATCCGGGAGCCAGGTTCAATTGCTCCCACCATCGATTCAATCCCAACCAGGCTTGGTGAAGTCCCCGTGCGATCGGCTCGCGGAAGTGTACCGGCTGGGACTGTTGGGCCGACTGCCGGTGACGGCGTCCAGGTTCAACAACGTCCGCAAACGGAGGTGGTTCCACTACCTCCGCATCGACGGCAGAGGATCGGTGTGCGCTGGCCGATTCAGGTTTGGTGCGGACCAGCAGGTAACGGTCGTCGATGTCCATTCCCAACGGTCGCACCATTTCTCGCACGTCCTGGTAGCGCCGAGCCGGGTTCTTGGCCAGCGCACGGGATACGATTTCGCGAATGGGAGAAGGCACACGGCTCAAATCGGGTTCATCGGTGAGATGCTTCATGATGATCTCCTGGCTGCTCTCACCGTCGAACGGCACGGTGCCGGTCGCCATTTCGTACAGGATGATTCCCAGGGCATAAATATCGACTTCCTTGCCGTATTCGCCTTTCCCGATTTCCGGTGCCATGTAATGGAACGTGCCGACACTCTCGGTTTGCCCACCCCGCCGCGAGGACGATATGAACTTCGAGAGACCATAATCGCCCAGCTTGACGATCCCCTCGTCTTCAAAAATATTGGCCGGTTTCAGATCGCGATGGACGATCCCGTGATCATGCAGATAACTCACCGCTGCAGCGATTTGCCCGAACCAGCGTTTCAGCTCATCCATCGGCAACCCGTGGGGATGGCGATCCAGTACGTCGCGCAGGCTCGCCCCGCCTACGTACTCCATCACGATCCAGCCCTGCTCGTGTTCATCCATTTGAATGTCGTACAGGGCGATCAGATTCGGATGCTTGAGATTCAAACAGTGCCGCACACCGCGGATTTCCACTTCCAGGTTGCGCTGAATCTGCTTGAGGGCGACTTCCTTCCCAGCCGCATTCGTGGCGAAGTAAACTTCTCCGAAACCGCCGATCCCGACTCCGCGTTTAATTGTAAAACCCGGAAGAGGTTGATCTCCGTTGCCGTATCTGAACTTCATCGTTTTTCCCCGACCCGGCTGGGCGCCATCGTTCTGGTGGAAATCACGGCCGTCCTTCGGTAGCGGACTCTCGACGGGTGCTTTGGGCGATCCCAATCGCGTTTTTTGGTCAACAGTTTGCATGGTTCGTTACCGAATCTAGGTGGCACCATTTTTGCTAAAAATGGGCGCATCATTCAAAGCTGAAGGAAAAGTCGTCGCCCTCCACACGGGTGGGGCCGGTCAGCCGTACGATGCCGGAAACCGCTTTGCCGTTGACCCACACCCCCTCGCCGGCCCGCATGCTGTATCCACTGGCAGCTCGAAACAACACGATTTCGCGCGACCAGTTCCGGCACAGGACATGGGATTGCGGCGACGGTCCGAGCACACATGATTGGGCCATCAACAGCACAGCGTCCACTCGGGGGTGAAACCGATGGACGCTGTTCAGCTCGAGCCGCGCTGTTGCGCTCAGCGGGTGGGGGATGCAAAACGCGATGCGAACCCGGTTTCCCAGCACCAGATCCGCGCGAGAGGGCAACAGGCATGGGCGATCGATCAGGGCACCGTTTAGACGTGTTTCCTGCAGCGGTTGGACCAGGTAATCCCCGTTGCTCCGCCGAATCGCAGCCGCCTGCCGACCCAAATCTCCGACGATCCGAATGTCCGCTCGACTCCCTGAAGCGGCCTGGCCAATGATCGCTTCGTCTCGGCCAATCAATTGGAATCCACCCACACCGTCGATCCACAAACTGCGGCTGTCCACCTCCTGCGACGGATGATCCGTTACTTGGTCGCTGGTGCGGGCCGATTCGATCGCTCTAGTCGCTTCCAAGTCGGCCAGGAAGGGAAACCGTTTCTTCATCTTCGAACTCCCCCGCCCGATCGCACCTACCAACCCTTGCTGCCACAACCCCTGCATGCTCAATCCTCGTCCTATTGTACTGCACTGCTTCTGCACGTTACGGCGCACAGCAGACTCGACGGGGAATCCCACGATCGACCACCCGGTGGCAACGCGTCGCCGCAGCCCGTCGGCGGAGTCGGCGGCCACCGCGCACCGGGCAGGTGCCACGGCCACTCCCGCCGTGGCACCTGGGGCGTTCGGTGCCGCTGGGTTTGCTGCGCTCCCGACGTTACAGATCGTGTGAGCTCACCAACGCTTCCACTTCGGCGCGACCTTCCCCGAAGTAGTTGGTGATTTCATCCAGCAGCTCTGGGGAGCTCGGTTCGTCCAGCGGAATCATGCCATCCAAGGCGCCCTCGCTGGCGACAGTCCGCTCAGCCACATCGATCCGCGTGCGGATATCGTCCAGCAATTGCCTGGTCTGGCTCAACTGGCTGTCATCGATCGTGACTGGATTGCTCGTCTGAGCCACTTGCACCATGGTCAGTCGCGCCTGCAAGTTTTCGATCTCCACTTCCAGTTCTCGCTTGGCCGCCAGCATTTCATCCAACTTGCGCCGCGCCGCTTCCAAGTTCTTCTGCCGCGCTGCCAGGATTTGGTTCAGTTTGTGGGTGGTCGCTTCATGGACTTTGAACTGCTTGAAGCGATTGGCCAGATCTTCCTGCACCTGGTCCTTGCTGTAGGTCCGGCCCGCGTACACGAATCGCACCGAACCGCTCTCCAAGTCACCCTTCAGCCTCAGGATGTCGTCCCGGCTCTTGGCCAACAAGGCTTCTTTGCGCGACACTTCTTCTGCCAAGCGCTCCACTGCCACTTCCTCACGCGCCACGACCTGCAGATTCTTGGAAATCTCCGGCTTGAGATCTTCGATCATCTGCCGCGCACGTTTGATCTCCCACTCGATCGGTACGCTGTCCCGCACCGACTCACTGGCCGTCTGGTAGCCCGTCTTCACATAGCTCCAGGCCCCGGTTCCTACTAAGCCGAACAGGCCGACGGTTCCCAACAAACCCCACTTCAAGAATTTCTTGCACATGGTGAATCTCCCAATTCCAAACAAGATAGACGTTGCATTTCCCCCATTTTGGGAGCATTCCGGTTCCCGCCAGCGAGCCCAAAGCCGCTGTATCCACTCGCCTGCCGCCAACGCCTCACCAAGAAGCTGTGGCGCACGAGTGGTGCGTCCGTTCCTTTTCAAGTTCGCGGCGGGCGCGAAAATCTTGTTTGGGGGCCGGAGAAAATTTTGCGGCATTCACGAAGAGCTCGATCTCCACTGGCCGCGCCCGGCAATCGAAGATCCTACCGAGCGATGCGTCGGCGAAATTCACGAGCGTTTTCTTGAAGCATCAATGGCAGCTTGCTGCGGAGTTGGTTGGAGCCGGAGAACCATGCCGCTGGCTCATGCAGCACCCAAAACGATTCCACCAACAGTTGATCCTGGGCCAGCCCCGTCTCGGTCACGAACAAGCAACCGCCCATCCCGCGATAGGGATGCCGATCGCCTTCCACCGTCTGACCAGTCGCATCGCGGTGCAGCAGAGACCAGGTGCACCGCAGGTCGACCGGTGGCTCGGACTCCGCCGACGAAGAATCTGAAAAATCCGATGTCATCATCCACAGGACATGTGCCGTTTGGGCATCGATGTGGGATTCGACTTCCAGCACACCCCGAATCACGACACGTTTCAGCAAGTTCATTCGCACATGGAACCAGCGTCGATTGTCCTCTGGGGAGGTTGCGCTCCCAACCGCTTCGAGTTCTTCCGGGGTGAGCGGGCGAATCTGAAAGGCCTCGCCGCTGGATTCGCCCAGCGTTGATTCCAAAAGAGACGTCTCCTGCAACTCGGGGATCGCAGCGTAGGCAATAAATGCGCTGGTGGCCAAATAGCCGAGTCGTTGATGGGCCTGGTCCTCTAGCGGTTGAATACGGATGCGCACCGGGGCGACCACACTCCGCCGTGAAAACTGTTGCCAGGAATAGGGTCGAGCCAGTTCCGCCAGCAACTCGGCCCTTTCCGCCGCTGGCGTATCCGCCCTGATCGCATGCTCAGGGAGCGCAAACCTCTCCCCTCCCGGAAACGTGATTCCCGAATGATGGAGGTGTTCGATCAGCGATGGTCCCTCTTGGGGCGACTCCGGCAGGGCGTTGCCAGAGCGGTGCGGAGTCGTCTGGGGGGGCGGAACAGTCCGCGACTCACCGACCGAGGTGCGACCAGGGGAATGCGGTTGATCCGGAGCTTGGCCGCGACCGATGGCGCTGGCCGCCAAGATGATGCTCCAACCTACGCTGCTCAGGAACGCCAGCCGCCAGGCGGCAACCAAGCGAGGTGGCCTTCGGCCCCCGACGGTGCCCTGACCAGGGACGAGTTCCGCTCGATCGCTCTGATTCTTCGATCGAGGCCTTATGCTGGTGGAGTGAGTTCGATGCATTGGTGCGTATACCGATGTTGAGCTAGGATCGACCGGCGAGACGAATCGTGTTGCACGGTGGCGGTGGGGGATGGCCCGGTCGCCATTATAGGGCGCAGTGGTCTAGGGCGTCTCAATTCCCCCCGTCGGTATGCAGCCGTTCTGTTACTGCTGCAACAGCGATTTGTGCTACCATAAAAGATAACGGGGGTTCGAGCAAAAGACTTGCAGCGGGATCGCAGAAGCACCAAGCGGGCCACCGCCGGCCGACGTTCCGCCGAACGCGTCGCCGTATGCTTGACTGAGAACAGGCTGATCCAAATCGCAGTCCATGCAAGGAGCTAGCCATGCATCCGCAACACCGGGCGATATGGGAACGCATCGAACGGTTCGATCTCGATCCGCCGACGCGTACCTTGCGGTTTTCCGCGCGTCTGGCCCAAGAAAATGGTTGGAGTCTGGCATTCGCCCGTCGAGTGATCAGAGAATACAAGCGATTTCTCTTTCTTACTGTCGCCGCCGACCATGTGGTGTGCCCATCCGATGCCGTCGACCAGGCCTGGCATCTCCATTTGACCTATACGCGCTCCTATTGGGACTCGCTTTGTAAAGACATTCTGGGCACGCCATTGCATCACGAGGCCACACGAGGCGGTCAACTGGAACAGCAGCGCCACCGAGAACTTTATCAGCAAACTTTGCAGAGCTATGAGGAGTTCTTCGGGACTCCGCCGGACGACATTTGGCCGCCGGTCGATCAGCGGTTCGGTGACAGCCTGCGGTGGCAGCGTGTCAATCTTTCCCGGTACTGGCTGATCCCCCGCCCCACCAGGTTTTTTCCGCGGCTGCTTGGCGGTGCGGTGCGAGGGCAGTCTTGGCGTAAGACCATCGGCCGGAGTGCCACGGCCCTGCTGCCGATCATCGCAATCGCCAATCCATTCGATTTCACCGGCCCGCAATTCCTGGCATTCTTCGCCGGCCTGTACCTGATCGCACTGATAGGCGGATTGATTCTCCGGCGACTTCTATTGTTCGGGCGGCCTGTCCCTACGAACATCTCGTTGAATCCCTATGAGGTCGCTTGTTTGAATCATGGCCCGCGCATGGCGGCCGCCGCAGCGATTGCCCGGTTGTTGGCCGACGGAATGCTGACCCCCAAAGATTCGGAGCAGGGAGAGGACGGACGCGCAGGTCAGGAGAATGAGCGCCTGGTCGTCGCGCAGCCCCTGCCCGAATCGGCTACTCCGATCGAGCGAGCCGTCTATCAGCGTGCTGCCGAAGCCGGCCGTGAGGGGATTACTATTGCAGAACTGCAAACCGCGGTCTTGCCGGAAGCAGCGGATATCGAGAGTCACTTGCAGGAGTTGGGGTTGCTCAACCGTGGCAACGACATCCTTGCGCGTTGGGTGCCGGCGGCACTGATGTTTACTTTGTTTCTGATCGGGGTGGGCAAGACGACTGTGGGAATCGAGCGCAATCGGCCCGTCGGCTTCCTGGTGATGGGCTGCGTTGTCGTGTTGATCACCGCCATGCTCTTCTTGAGGAAAGGGCGCCTGACGCGAGCCGGAGCGAAGGTCCTGCATCGCTACAAGAGCCTGGCGGGCACGCTCACGCGGGCGGTGCGGAAGGACGAGGCCACGGGAGAGCAGATGGCCATGGCCATGGCGGTGGTGGGAGGAACTGCGCTGACGGGGACCGCATTGGCTGCTCTGTGGCCTGGGGGACTCTTCGGCGGGAAAGGTAGGGGCAGGACCTACGGATGTGAAAACGGGTGTGGCGGTAGTGGATGTGGGGGCAGTGGATGCGGCGGCGGTGGATGCGGGGGCGGTTGTGGAGGCTGCGGTGATTGAAGTCTCTCCCCGGCGCATACCACGCAGGCACGATCGCCTTGATAGACCTAGCA
The DNA here is from genome assembly GCA_003695565.1 of Planctomycetota bacterium. GTDB lineage: Bacteria > Planctomycetota > Planctomycetia > Pirellulales > Pirellulaceae > Aureliella. The sequence continues at coordinate 17,062 of RFIQ01000016.1, forward strand.
CGGTCGAGAATTCGAGTGTCGGTCGTGGCGTAATCTGAGGTGCATCGACATCGAGGCATCGAAGGTGTATCAACTCCGACGAATCGATTCGATCACGCAGCAAGGGTCCGTAGGGCGGCTGCGGTTGCATTTCCTCAACGCCGATTGCAGCACCCGCTGCACCTCCTGCAGGTCGTGCAGCTTCTGTTCCACATCGGCCAATCGATCCTTGATCAGGGGCTGGACGTCGCCGCAGCGCGGCACGTTTCCATCTTCGGCCGCCAACAGCTTCTTGATGTCGTCCAACGTAAACCCGATGGCCTGGGCCGCCCGGATGAATTGGAGCTTCCGCAGCGATTCGTCGCTATAAAGCCGATAGTTACCCGCACTGCGATCCTCGGGCCGCACCACTCCAATGCGTTCGTAGTACCGTACTGTCGTCGTGGGAACGCCAGCGGCTCGGGCCAACTGGCTGATCGTGTACTCCCGCCTCTCCCGCGGATGGCGATGACCGTCGTCTCGTTTCCCCATCGGGCAACCCTCCTGTCAAATGCTGGCGCTCTGTCAAGTTTAAAAAGTGCGGTAAGCATCCCGTTTGCCATTCGGTACCATGCCGCTATGGCAAGCCGAAAACGCACGCCACCGACCTCTCGGTTCAATCGACGGACCTACGCGAACGTCGGCTGCGTGCCGTCGAAGACGCTGATCCGGACCGCTGCAGTGGGCGTGGCTGGAAAATAAATGCCGCACGCGCCTTGACTTTGCACTCGGGTGCAAGGTCGATAATAGAGATATCGAAGCCCCGGTGCAGCCCCCCAAGCCCCACCTTCATTTTCTCACGCTGAAGGAGAACACTCGATGGCCATTGATACGCTGAACGCATCGAACACCGCACGGCGGGTCGCATGCCCGGTCTGCGGTCGCCAGGCGAAGCGGGTGAGCAGGGTCACCTTGGCGGCCTTGCTCAAACAGGAATTCGCCGCACGCTTCACCACCGAAGGCCATTCGTGCGGTGGGGCGACCGGGGAAGGATGCAAGCCGGTCAAGGGAGATACAGGTTGGCGGTTCTGCGACTCGGTCGACTGCGATGTGGTCTACTTTTCCGAGGCAGGTGACACTCGCTTCACCAGGCCACAATTGAAGGTCCCGGTCGGGGTGAAGGAAACCCATGGCGATCGACCGTTGTGCTACTGCTTCGGGCATTCGATCGCAAGCATCAAAGAGGAACTTCGCACGAAAGGACGCTCCGATGCGCTCGAGGACATCCGGGCCAAGATGAAGAATCCCGGTTGCCGCTGCGAAACGGAAAATCCTTCCGGGTCATGTTGCCTCGGAAGCGTGGCCAAAGGCATTCAAATTGCCCGAGGGGAACTGGGAGCGAACGAACCGAACCCAACGCCTGTATCCCCATCGAATTCCCTGGTCCGTCGGGGCGAGAAGATTGCCAAGATCGGCACCATCGTCTCGGCCATCATGGCCTCCGCCTGCTGCTGGCTGCCATTGCTCTTGCTGGCGGTCGGCATTTCCGGGGCAGGCATCGCGGCGACATTGGAAGCCTATCGCCCGCTGTTCATCGTGGTGACGTTCGGCTTTCTGGCAGCAGCGTTCTACTTCGCGTATCGACCGCAGAAGGCGGCTGGCGGCGATGGGCACGACTGCTGCGCCACCGAGCCGACCGAGGAAAAAAACTGCTGCGCCCCAAGCGGCAATCGCGGCTTGACCCTGATGGCCTTGAACAAAGTCATGTTATGGGTCGTGACCGCGCTGGCCGTCGCCTTCCTCTTCTTCCCGAGCTATGTTGGAATGCTGGTCGGAACGGGCGGGGAAGCTGCCGTGGAAGAGAACATGAATCGGGCGGTCATCCGAATCGATGGCATGAGCTGCGAAGGGTGCGCCGCGACGGTCGCGGAAGCAATCCGGCAGGTCCCCGGCGTTCTAGCCGTCGAGGTCAGCTACGAGCAGCGGCAGGCGGTCGTCGGCACCGAAGCCTGTTGCGGCGTGCCGCAAGACGCGATCCTGGCAGCGTTGGAAAAGGCGGGATACCGTGGAACGTTCGTGAGTTCGCAGTAAACGTGTGTGCAAGGATTTTTAGGCGAACGGGTAGGTTGGGAGATCCTCCCGCCGAAAGGAACTCCGTTCCATGGAGCAATTTGCTGCAACCAACGGTGGTTGCAGCGTGCCAAGAACCAGCGGGTGACCGGCGGCCCCGCACAAATGGATGCCCCGGCAACTGGACGACCGGCGGGTGCAGCCGAATTCGATCCCCAAAAACTTCCTTCGCCCCGCACGCTTACCGCGAATCCATTCATGCCCCCACGTACCGCCGCATTTCAAGGCGGTAATAGCGCAAACAACCCAGACTTGATACACCTGAAAACGCCACCGACCGCTGCACCGGCCATGCACTCCTGCGCGTCGAATCCCTTTGTCATCTATCGAGCCCACTCACCGGCTCTTCAGCCGCCAGTTCCCTCAGCTCCGCCAGTGCCTTTGCCAAATTGCGTCTCCGCGTCTCAGCGTCTTTGCGTTGCTTTCTTCGACTGCATCGACCAGCTCGCTCGCTTGGAATTGTCGCGGTCGACGGCATTCTCACCTCCCCCTTAGCCACAGTATCTCACCTCCCCCGTGAGTGATCCGAGATGACGCTTCGGCGATTGCAATCCTCTTCACGGGGGATGTCGGCGCGGGAGATCGCGCGTGCAATCGCTGATTCCCCTTCGCGCCTCCTTCACGCCGCCGCCGGGAGGGGGCTCTTGAGAATCGCGGATTCGGATAC
>RFIQ01000135.1 GCA_003695565.1 Planctomycetota bacterium
CCGTGGCGTCCACCTCCGGCGTCCCCGCATCTTCTTCATCGATGAACACGGCGGCGACCGGTGGTTCCTCTTCCAGGTCTACCACCGACTCTTCGGCAATCTCCCCCTCCGGATCAGGAGCGAACCCCAGTTCATCCGCGTCGCCGGGCGTTCCCGTGGACCCCGTCGAGGGCGCAGCCGGCTGCGGCGCGACGGCCTCTTCCGGCAATGCGTCCGACAATTCCTTGGCCTCTGCGATCAGTTTCGTAGCCTGGAATTTGGTCAAGTGACCGTTGTCGACCAACAGCTTGGCCAGCAACTCCGGCGTCAACCGCGTCTTGGCTTCCGCCACCTGTCGCCGCAATTCTTCGACGATTTCCGGCGCGAGCAACTGTTTTCGTTCCAGCAGATCTATGAACTGGGTCGCCTTTTGTTGCATCAGTCGAATTGCTCCACGGTACTGACTTCAAAACTCTCGAAATGCGCTTCCCGTCCCGCATCCAGTGCATCGACCACGGCCGCATGGATGCAATCTTCGTGCGCCTGGATCACTACCTTGCTGGGCTGGTTGCCGGACGAATCGCCTTGGAACGCCTGGCTCAACAAGACGATTAAATCCTGCTTGCTCCCGGCCGGACGATCCCAGTCGGTGGTGATGACGTTGTATGCGTTGAATTCGTCGATCTGAACCGTCACGATGTCGGGGTTTTCATCTTCCGGCTGCTCGATCGGATTCATGCTCGGATCGTCCCGCTTCTGCGCCGGCGTTTTGAACGCTTTTTGCACGCTGAACGATGCCGTGATCATGAAGAAAATCAGCAGCAGGAAGGTCACGTCGACCATCGGCGTCATATCCATGTCGCCATCATCGCGCTGCTTGGGTTTGCGGAAGGTGGTGCGGGCTGCCGCCAACTCCTTCTCCTCCGGATCGACCGCTTGCTCCTCAGCGTCCCCATCCCAATCGGCGTCCCCCGGCCCCAGCACCTCCGCCTGGAGCGATCTTGCCGTTTGAACCGCGGGCGTTGAAACGACGGTCGCCGGCACCTTCGGTGGAGACTTGCGCGCAGCCAATTGTGCGCGGCGTCCCTCCAGGATCTGCTCCCGGGTGGGAAGTCGCACGGGTCCCCCGCACTCAGGGCACTTGATTTGCCGCCCCAACAATCGTTCATTCGCCGCCCGCACCACCTTGCACGTCGGACATTGAAAACGGATTCCCATGCGCCTGTTTACCTAACCCTGCTCCAGAACTGCAAAGTGAATGACTTGCCCCTCTTCCAGCGCCTCGGATATCGCCTCGCTCACCCGCTGCACCTCTCCCCGTCGCACGCTCCCTTCGGCTTTGACCAACACGTGCTTCTTTCCCGCATCGAGTCCCAACGTCACGTATTCGGCTATCTCGGCGTTTTGCTGGTCCAAGTCGGCTGCGAAAGGAGACCCATCGGCTCGCAGGACCTCCGCCTGGTCTCCCGTGCCGCGTTTCATCAAGATGATGACCGATTCCTTCCCGGCCACTACGCCGCCGTGCCGGGCCTTGGGCAAGTCGACGGCCTGCTCGGCGTTCATCTTGGAGGAGACCAAGAAGAAAATCAGCAGCAGGAAGGTGATGTCGATCATCGGAGTGATATCCAGTTCATCGTCCGTCCCCGGTGGTCGCGGTCGATAGAACGGTTCTTCCACCTCGATTTCTTCCGCCGGCGGATCTTCCAGTGCAGTCGCCATGATTCTTTATCCCGCAATCATTCCCAATTACTCTGTCTTCACTGCGCTGGCAGGACCTCCCTGCGCGCACGGCTCATCGGCGTAGCAGGTGGACTCACCCGGCCGCTCGCCGTGCGGCTTCTTTTTTCAAACCGACGCGAAAGGCCTCCAAGAACCGCGTAATGCCGCCTCCCACCAACTCTTCCATATGCCGAATGCGATTGTTAACCGAGTTCAACGCCATGACCAAAGGAATCGCGATCGCCAAGCCGATGGCGGTGGTGTACAACGCGACGTTGATGTCCTTGGCCAGTTTGGTGGGATCGACCGACTGCGCAGTCGCCAGGGTCGCAAACGCCCCGATCATCCCGGTAACCGTACCGAACAGTCCCAACATGGGCGCGGTCTTGATCACCGTCGTTACCCAACTGATGTTGCGTTCCAGATCCGCCAGCACGTCGCGCTGAAACCGTTCGGTCAACAAGTGCTTGACTTTGGCGTACCCCAGCGCCCGGTTGGCAACGCCCAGTTCCACCAACATGGGAACCGCCCGCTGATCCCCTTCGCATGCTTGCTGGACCGCATCGAAGTTTCCGGCCAGCAGGTCGGGCTCGATCGAGTCCAGGAATGCATCTTGCTCTTCCTCGGTCTTGAACCACTTTTGCCCGACACGCGTCCACACCAGGACACAGCAAAACGCGCCAAATAAAGCTACGGCGGCCAGGCAGATGTAGTCCGCCAGACCAATCCAATCGTAAATCGTTTGTGGCATGGGGGGATTCTTTCCTCTGCTACGATGAGTCTGATGGGTGAAGTCCAGCGCCACGACCGCGGGGCACGGACGCTTCGTCGCCGGCTAATTCGATCACGTGTTTCTGTGGGCTCCCCGGGGCCGGCCGACCGTTCGGACCGACCGCTTGAAAAGGGGAACGGGATCGCCGCGCGTCGGCCAGGCTGCGCCCGGCCGGCTTCGACAAGGGGTACGCACCGGAAGATGCAATTATATTTGGCTGCGACAATACCGCGATAAGTGAACGGAGATCGGGCGAGATTTTGGACAAGACCCGATCCGCAAAAACCACCCATCCTTCCCCTATCTTAACGTATCACGCCGCAGGCGCCACCGATCATGCAGCGACAATACCCGCCGAAATGACGCCCTTAGCCGTTGGGATTGCGGTACCGTTGCTCGATGACGACGAATTCGAATCCACCGGAGGCCGAGGGGCGCGATTCAAAAACCGTCTTGGCAATTTCCTTGACGCTGGTGTGCCCCTTGCTCTTGGCATAATCCAATTCGATGTGCGCCAACTGGTTCTCCAAGTCCTTGGGAATGAATTTGAGTATCTGTCGCCCGGCAGTTCGAACCCCGGCCTGCTCCAGCAGTTGCTTGTCGTACTGTTTCAACGGGCTCTCGGTCCGCCACATGAAGTACAGGCGCGCCAACTTGTTCTCTTCGGCGCTGGTTCCCGACCGTTTCTGCGGAGCCGTAGAGACGTTGAACGCGTAGTCGACGGTCGGTACCCCCCCGCCGATGCAGGCGAGTTCAATCTTGTAAAAGTCCAATTGCTGCGCGTACTGTTTGATCCCTTTGGCCTGGAACTTCAATTCCCACCGTTCGAACCGGGGAATAATGTCATCCCCTTCACCGAGCGGTCCCGGCGGACGACTGTCTCCCCGACCGGTACCAGCCACGGAGGCGGTGGAATTGGAATCGATCGCATCGACGCTGGCCGCCACCGAAGTGGCCGCCTCGGTAACCGCCTCCAATGTTTCCGCCAGCGTCGGTTCGGCCAGCTCCTCGACCTCCTCGGCCCCGGGCGGCTCGATGTCGCGTTCGAAGCCCTCGGCATGATCGCCGCGTCCAGCAACATTTTCCGTCAGTACGGTCAGATCTCCAGCCTTCCAAGTAAAATTCTCGGTCAACCAGAGCACAAACAGCAAAAAGACGATCAGGCCGATGATGTACAGCAAGCTCAGCAGCAGGCTGGCAACGATGTCGACCTTCTGCGTCTTCAGGGTCACCACTTCCCGGACCTTGGGAGCGTTGGAACTGTCGGGCGCTGTGGTTGTGCTCATGCCGCTGGCTCCTGCAGGCAGTAGGTGAAATGAATTTCAAACAAGGTCATCACCCGCTCGGGTTGGGAACGACAAGGTCGGCTGGGATCAGGGGGTGCGGTCGATAAAGACGTAATCGGGTTGCAACCCCAAGTACCAGGCCTTCCAAAACGCCTCGGCTTCGGATCGCTGCGAATCGGTAGGCGGACCCGAGGAAAAATGCCGCACCAACAGCTTCCGACTCAGCAACCGCAGACTTTCCTCGGCCAGTTTAGGCACGACGGGATCTGGATCGGTCAATGCATAGATCAGGTCCGGCGCGACGGAAATATCGTCGGTTCGCCCCAGCAATCGGGCTGCTACCCGACGGGCCAGGTAATCGCCGCTGATCAACAGCCGCGACAAACGGGCCACCTGCTGCTTGCGTTGCTGGGGATCCTCGCTCAACTGCAAATGCTCGGGAACGAGCGAGACTTCGATCCCTGCCGCCTCCTGCTTTTCCAACATTTCCAACAGGTTTTGGACCGACATCTCGGCTTCGTTCACAATCCGGTTGCCCATCAGTTTGACGTTGGATACGTCCTGGGGCAGCCCATAACCGCCAAACGCCAACCCCTCATCAATCTTGCCGATCGCCTTTTGGGTCGAACGAATCAGAAACAGAATCGCGAAGGCGGTGTTGACTGCCTCCGAGGTCAACACGTCGGCCCCCCACCCGCCTTTGTCGTTCTGCTTACGGGCCAGGTCGATCACCCCTTCGTTGTACCAGGCCGGACTCTTCTCCTGACGATTGTTGACGATTTCCACGAACGACTCGAAACGCTCTTGAGAATACCGCCAGTAATAGTACCAGTATGCACCGGTGAATCCCCGGTTGCGCTGGTGATACTGCAAGGCCAGGTTCAACGGCCCTTCGATGTCCGCTTTGGTCAATTCGACGCGTTTGCGGTTCTGCTTGTCGAGCAGATCGACGCGGACAAAGGCCGGCGGGACGCCGTCATCCTCCTCGCCCAATCGTCGCCGCTTGCCGAACAACCCGAGGATATCGGCTCCGATAATCAGCGATCCGGCTCCGGCGGTGGCCAACGACTTGGTCACCCCGTCCTGCGGCACCAACCGACCGTTGCCTAGTTTTCCTTGGTAGCCCCATCCCCCGCTGGGATCCATCGTGGCACGGAGATAATTGATTGTCCGCTCCACCATTTCAACCGGTACGGCAATACCGACTTGATCCATAGTCCACAGCGCCAGCATGACGTACTGCACCTGGGAGGTATCTCCGGTGGGCTTGTCCAAGTATCCAAACCCACCGTGGGGCTTCTGCACCGCTTGCAGGAAATACAGGACTTTGCCCAACTCTTCCCGATACTTGTTCGCATCGGCCGAGGCCAGCAATACGGCCGCGATCGATGCTTCATACATGACTTTCTCGCCGCGTGCCCGCCGGTTTTCCAGCGAATTGGCAAACTGTTGCGCGACCCGCAACCCCCGCACCACCAATGGATCCTCCAGGTCTCCCGTAACCTTCAGCACCGTGTAGCCCACCAGAATAGGCTCGCCGATCGGATACTGCAGCACGCGTTGATTCTCGGCAGAGCGCAGGAACTTCATTCCGGCGTTGACCAGCTTCTGCACGTCGGGATGGTCAGGATAATATTGTCCCCAAGCTGGAACCGATGCAGTCCAGCAAAGGCAAATCACCAACCAGGCACGCAACAAACCCACGGAACACTTCCTCTTGAGACCAGGCTTGATCACGAATAACGTTGTTGGACGAGACCGAGTCATCGCCAGAACAGGAAAAACACGCTTCCCTCGCTCGCGTTCCTGCAGGAAGGATCGAGAAAAAGCGCTTTCCAGCCATCATTGTACTCTCCCCGCGTACGGCAACGCGGTTCGATAGTCGATAAACGAGAAGCACAGGGGAAAGGGGGACACGCGACGATTGTAACTCGGGGTACCACCGCGTGGCTATGACCCGGCCAGGGCCGTTGACACTTCGGCCATCGGAACCTACGATTCACTTTCTCAGGTGTGCCGCCTGTTTAGTCTCCAGCGCCCGCACCGCGGCCAGGTAGCTCAGTTGGTAGAGCAACGGACTGAAAATCCGTGTGTCGCCGGTTCGATCCCGGCCCTGGCCACTTGCATCGGTTGGCCGGTTGGAACGCAACCGCCCCGTGGTTTGACCTTATCAGTCTCTCTGCGTGTGCCCATCTGGCATGCGGAACTGCCGTGGATTCTTTGCCGCGCGGCGCGCATGCCGCAGAGCGAAGCCGTGGAGTTGGCACCGGCCAATTAGCCCCGCACCCTGCAGGCCCCCTAGATTTTTTCTCTGCCGCCACGGTTCCATGCGAACATTTTTCTACGCCACAGTCGGCGCGTTGGCCATCAGCATTGCGATCGGCTGGTGGGGCGCGCGACTGGTGATGCAGCGTTGGGAAGCCCAGCAACGGGCCATCCTGGCTCAAGCGGCGGTGCAAGCCCTGCTGGCAGCTTCCCCGGCCGGCGATGAAGGGGTTGCCCCCACCGTTTACCGTGATCGCATCGCCGACGCGGTCCTGGCCTATGGCGTGGTGGCAGACTTTCCGGACGCTCGACCGGCCACGGCCGGTGACGAAATCCAAACCGAACCGGCGGCTTCCGGCAGCCGCCTGTTTCGCCTGACCCTGCCATTGTCGGCTCCCATCGGCACGTCGTTGCGTCTGACGCGGCGGGCGTCCCCGTGGGAAGACCTGTTGTCGTGGTGGCTCACCTGGGCCTGGTTGAACGCGATCGCCGGCTTGACGATCGCGTTGACCGCCTGGCGCCTGCGACGTCGCCGTTGGGCGCGGGCCGGCGCGCTGCAACAATGGGTGGACCAGCTCAACGCCCTATCGGCAGATGCCCCGCCTGCCGGTTCCACCCTGCCGCCTGAAATCCTGTTCACGACCGATCCCCAACTCGGGGAGCTCCGCGATGTCTTGGAACATGTGTCCGAGCTGCTCACGCGCCACCTGAGCGCCTTGTTGCTGGAACGATCGCGCAGCCGCCTGGTGTTGGGCAATCTGCACGAAGGCGTGCTGGCCATCGACGGCGGGGAAAATATCCTGCTGGCCAACGAATCAGCCGCGCGCCTGCTGGACCAATCCGTCCAACAGCTCGAAAGCAAACCCTTGGTGCAGGCCATTCGCATCCCGTACTTGGTATCTCAGATCCAACAGGTGCTGAGCGATCAGCAACCGATCCAAGCCGAATTCCAGCACGGTACACCGTCGCGCAAGTTGCAGGTTTCGATTCACCCATTGCCCTTGAGCGGAGATCGCCCCGGGGCACTGGTGAGCATGCGGGATGTCAGCCGGATACGACACCTCGAGCACGTCCGAAGAGACTTTATCGCCAACGCATCCCATGAATTGAAGACCCCCATCGCCGCCATCCGCGCCTATGCAGAAACGCTCCATATGGGAGCCGTCGAGGACAAGGAAGCGACCGAACAATTCCTGGCCCACATCATCGGCCAAGCCGATCGGCTCAACGCGTTGGTTCAAGGCATGCTGCAATTGGCCCGCGCCGAGTCCGGTCGATCGATGAGCTTCCAGAGCATCGACGTGAGCAAGACCCTGGCTGCCTGTGCAACTGCCGCGCGCGCCCTGTGCGAATCCAAAGGCGTGGCCTGGCAGGATAACCTGGCGGAATTGCAAATCCAATGCGTCTCGGCTCCCGAAGCATTGCAAACCATTGTCAACAACCTCCTGTCCAACGCCGTACGATACACGTCGGCCGGTGGTTGTGTGCGTTTGCAAGTTGGCACCGAGAACGGTGAATTGCACATCGTCGTCGCGGACACGGGGCAGGGGATCCCCGCCGAGGAAATCGACCGAATCTTCGAGCGGTTCTATCGGGCGGCACGGGATCGAGCGGAAAACCCCTCCGGCACGGGACTGGGTTTGGCTATCGTCAAACACTTGACCCAGGAACTGGGCGGGCGGATCCTGGCCACCAGCCGGGTGGGGCACGGTTCGTCCTTCACCGTGGTCCTACCACTCGCCCCAGTCCCATCGACGGAGCTTGCATAGCAGCCTAATCTTGACGGCACGGGCTTCTCGGCATTGCGGCATCGGCCCGGCGGAGCGCCCAGATCGATGCAATTTTTATAGAATCTTAATCTTAACGCAGCCATCCTTGCGATGGATTGGACTTCAATAATACCCACTGCGACGTAGACGCGGGGTCGTTCTGCACCGGCCGGCCGACGGCAGGATCATGCGGACCGCGAGACTGCGTCGCTCCATTTCAGGAAAGTCATCCAACCATGTCGCGCCACTTCGTCCACGATTTGGAGGAAGCCTTTCATCAGTTGCTCGAATTGTCGGGCACGGTCGAACAGATGATCGAACAATCCATCAAAGCGCTGAACAGCCGCGATTCACAGTTAGCTGCTACGGTGATCGCCTCGGACGAGAAAATCGACCGGACAGAAGTTCAGATCGAGGAAGAATGCCTGAAGATGCTCGCTCTGCACCAACCGGTAGCAACCGACTTGCGGCGGTTGACAACCATGATGAAGGTGAACAATGACTTGGAACATATCGCCGACCTGGCCTGCGGAATCGCCGAACGGGCCGATCGGTTGGCGGATTACCCCGCCTTTTGCATCCCGGATTTGATCGAACGCATGGCGCAACAAACGGTGCTGCAGGTCCGCACGGGATTGAACGCGTTCGTGCACCACGACACCAGCCTGGCCGAACAAGTTATTGCCAGTGACGACGACATCGACCGCATGAATGGTGAGGTCATCCAGGTGCTGACCGGGCAGATGCAGACGGATGCGAATTGGATTCCGCCAGCCATCGAGTGTTTTTCCGCAGCCCGCAGCCTGGAACAGATCGCCGACCATGCGGTCAATGTGGCGGAAGATGTGATCTACATGGTTGAAGGCGTGATCGTCCGCCATCGCTACGGCACGCGTCTGTCCGGCCATTCCGACGGAACTCCGCCACCGGGCAGCTAGACCACCACTCGCACGCAGCGTGTTCGCACACTCATGACCAAACAACGCCTCCTCATCGTCGAAGACGACCGGGCCCTGTCGGACATCCTGAACTTCAATCTGCAGCGCGAGGGGTTTCAGGTCTTTACGGCATACGATGGACGCGAGGCATTGGAGTTGGCCAGGCTGAAGAAGCCCGACTTGATACTCCTGGATGTCATGCTCCCGCTGGTCAGCGGAATCGACGTGTGCCGCCAACTCCGCAGATACCCGGAGACTGCCCAGGCCGGTATCATTATGCTCACGGCCCGTGGCCAGGACATCGACCAGATCGGTGGATTCGAGGCCGGTGCCGATGACTATGTGGTCAAACCCTATAGTCTGCGTGTCTTGATCGAACGAATCCGAGCTCTTTTGCGACGCAAGGCCACAGATGCGGAACCACAATTGCCGGACCATATCGAGCATCTTGGTGTCAAGGTCGACCTGAAACGCGTGCAGGCAACCATTGGCGGCGCACCGCTGGATTTGACGCCCAGCGAATTCAAGTTGCTGGCTGCGTTGATGGCAGACCCCGGGCGGGCCTTTGATCGCAACGAATTGATCGAAGCGGCGCTGGGAGGCGACACCGTGATCCTGGAACGCACCATCGACGTGCACATCCGCGCCCTGCGCAAGAAACTCGGTCCCCACGCCCACTTGATCGAGACGGTGCGGGGCGTGGGCTACCGATTCAAAGAGGCGGATTGATCGAGCACGGCATCCCACAGCGGTCCCACGTGCTGCCATTGATACTTGCTGGCCACCGCCGATCCCCGCTCAGCGACGACCGCCCGGCGGCAGGGATCATTGGCCAGATCGCACATCGCCTGGGCCAGGGCATCGACGTCCTGAGGAACCACCACCAAGGCATCTCCGCTGCCCGCCAGAGTCTGCACAGCATCCGTGCACTGCGTTGCAATCGCCGGCAACCCATGCAGCATCCCCTCCAGCAGGGCCACGGGAAATCCTTCGTATTGACTGGGCAGCACCAGCACGCCGCCCTCGCGGTAAACCTGTTCCGGCGCATCGTGCCAGCCCAGAAACTCTACGCGCGGCACCTCTGCCGCAGCCGCCTCCAATTGCGCTCGCAACGGCCCGTCGCCCACCACCGTCAACCGCCATTGCTCCAACCGAGGTGCGATTCTCTGCCAGGCAGCGATCAATCGATCCACCCGTTTCTCTGCGCTCAGCCGGCCCACGAACAGAAACCGCGGCGGATGCGCCTCCACGCTGGTACGAACCCCTTGCGGCAGATCATCCACCGCAGCCGGGATCACCCGAATGCGTTCGGCAGGCAACCAACGCCGCGCGTACTCGGCGATCGATTCAGTCAACACGATACACCCGGCCGCTCGCGGATACACTCGATTCCGCCAGCGCTCCCAAGCGGGCCGCAGACGCTGCTGTCGGGGGTCGCTATGCTCTGCGATCCACACCGGTGCGCTCCAACCGGAGGTGGCCTGCAGCGTCACGATGTTGACCTGATCGGTAAAGCTGATCACGGCATCCGGCCGCACTTCTTGCAACTTATTTCGCAACCGCCGCACGCGGCGGAGATTGGCCCATACTCCCGCCACCCAATTGGGGCTGTCCCCCATCAGCCCCAACCCGTGCCGCGTAACGGCAGGGGGCACCGAATAACGATCGGAATCCGTGTTCGCCCAGGTCACCAGGTGCACGCTGTGACGGTCGCTCCAGCGGCCTGCCAGCCGACTCATCAAACGCTCTGCTCCACCGCCATACAGCGCATGGATCACCAGTGCCACTCGCACGGCCACCTCTCGCTAATGTCCATCGTGCAACTTACCCTGAGAATGGCCACCACCTGACCATCATGCATTCTCCCCGCTACGGGAATCATTGCTGGGATGATGGGGCTTGCCGATCCGACCCCGATTCCGGTTGCGATCCTTCACCGTCGCTGGCATGAGACTCTGCTGGAGAGCTGTCTTCTAACTTGCTGGAGCGCGGATCCACCGCGCAAGTCCCGCTCATTCACGTCGGCACACCCAATCTGGGCAACAACCAGGCATTGAGAAAAAACCAAACCGCCACCACCGCGATCAGAATCCACCATTCGCGCATCGCATCACCTCGTATTTACAAGTACTGTCCCACAGACGGTTTCTATCCAGATCCTACACTGCATCGGCCGGCTGGGGTTGGTCCATTCGTCGCCGCGTGTAGGGATGGAAAGCCAGAAACTCGCCGATATTCTCGTGGTTGAGCAACCCGACCAATTGGCCGTCGCGGACTACCGGTACCGTTGGGCAATGGCAGGCCGCCAGCTTTTCAAAGGCCCTTTCCAGCATGTCGCCTGGATCTATCGTCTCAAATTCTCGCTGCATGATCTCACCCACCGGCGTATCCGGTCCACGCCGCGCCAGCGTCTGGGTGACATCCCCTCGCGTCAGAATTCCCACTACGCGGCCATCCTCCACGACGGGAAAATCGTGTTGAAATCCCGCCAGGATGTAGTCCACGGCCTGCTGAACCGTATCGTCCGGACGCAGCGCGTGAAACTCCGTAATCATCGCTTCCCGCACTGGCACCCCGCTCAACCCCGCGCGGACGGCCACCATCTCCGCTTCGTAGGCCGCCCCCATCCAAACGAACAGAGCGATAAACAACAGAAACGGGTTGTACAGCATGCCCGCGAATCCGAAGACCAACGCCATGGCCTGGCCCACGTTGGCTGCTATCTGCGTGGCCCGCACATAATCCATATTCAAGGCCAGTAGCGCCCGCAATACGCGTCCACCATCCATGGGAAACGCCGGCAACAAATTGAACACCGCCAATGCGACGTTGACCCACAACAACTTGGCCAACCATGCGCCGCCCACAAACTGCACCGACAACACGTCGGCCCAGTGGCCTCCCACCAGCAGCAGCACCATCAACAACAAGGCCAGGGCAACGTTGACCGCCGGACCGGCCAGCGCTACCCATAGCTCCTGCCGCGGATCATCGGGCATGCGTTCCAGACGCGCCAAACCACCGATCGGCAGCAGGGTGATATCGCGCGTCCGAATCCCGAACCGGCGGGCGGTCAAGGCGTGCCCCAGTTCGTGCAATACGATGATCGCAAACAATGCAGCGATGAACGCTAGGCCCGAGATGGCATCACCCCAACTCCCACGCCGCATGAAATGTGCCGCGCCCACCCAAATCACCAGGATCAGGAATGTTGCATGCACATAGACGTCGATCCCGGCTAGGCGTCCGATTCGCCAAGCCCACTTCATGCCACTGCGATTGGGAACCGAAGATGATGCCATGGTACGATGGATTCCCCGAAAGTTAGTTGACCGATCCGGCAAGTTGATCCAGCTTGGCGCGGAATTCCTTTTCCGGCGGCACACCCACGATCTGATCCACCATGTTTCCATTCTGAAACAGGATCAAGGTCGGCACGCCACGGATCTGAAACTGTCCAGCCAGCTCGGGTTGTTCATCAGTATTGACTTTAACAAACCGAATCTTCCCAGCATAGTCGTCG
>RFIQ01000136.1 GCA_003695565.1 Planctomycetota bacterium
CTGCTGCGGTGCGTCCCGGTGGGATTTATGCGTTGGGATTGCATTTGACGCCGACCGAAGGGGAGCCGACGGACGAAGAGAGTTGGTCGGCGCGGCGAGGTCAGTTGGCCATCAACACTCAGATGTGGCCCATTGATAAAGACCCCGCCGCCAGGATCGAACGGTTCGGCATCGCCTTCGAGATCTACAAGCCGACCGACGCGTTTCGCATCGAAGACGTGTTGGTCTTGCGATCCTACACCTTGCCCCAATTCGAATCGCTGATCTCCAGCGTCCCGGAGTGGGATTGGACCGAGACCTACGATTTTCGCTACGATTTGCGTTATCCAGCGAAATTGGGGCCGGACTGCGAGGACATCGTCGCGATTTTGCGTCGTCGTTAAGGCGGTTTCCTCAGCGGCAGGTCCTGCCGTGCGATGCATGCAATTCGACGCCGAATCGGTGGCGCCGCTGCATCGGCTGGAACGCCGGCCGTTGGGCTGATTTCCGTGGTACGACGTCGTGGAGGTGGCTGCTGATTGCACGAGGGATGAAAAGTGGGATGGTTTCCGCCAGGGACTGGCGGGCGACTGATTGCCCCAGGGAGTGGGGGTTAAGCAAGCCGGGCGCGTTGCCCTTTAGGCTTGCTTGGCCAGCTTTCGCAGGACGGCGGGTAGGATGCCGCCGTTGTTGTAGTAATCGAGTTCCACGGGGGTGTCGATGCGGATCAGCACCTCGAACTGTTTGGATTGGCCCTGGGCGTCGGTGGCCGTGACCGTCAGGGTCCCCTGGGGTTGGATCGATTGCTCCGGCGATCCGATGTCGAAGGATTCCTCACCGGTCAACCCCAAGCTTTGCCAGGTCTGGCCATTCTGGAACTGCAGGGGGAGGACGCCCATCCCGACCAGGTTGCTGCGGTGGATGCGTTCGAAGCTGGCAGCAATCACCGCCCGCACGCCCAGCAGCATCGTGCCCTTGGCTGCCCAATCCCGACTGCTGCCGGTTCCATACTCGGTCCCTGCCAGGACGATCAACGGCACGCCCTCTTGGCGGTACAGCATGGCGGCATCGTAGATACTCATCTGTTGGCCATCGGGCAGATGCCGCGTCACGCCTCCCTCCGATCCAGGGACCAACTGGTTGCGGATGCGAATGTTTGCAAAGGTGCCGCGGACCATGACGCGATCGTTGCCGCGGCGCGCTCCGTAGCTGTTGAAATCGCGGGGGTCGACCCCGTGCTCCATCAAGTAACGTCCGGCCGGGCTGTCTTTGGCGATGGCCCCCGCCGGCGAGATATGGTCGGTGGTCACCGAATCGCCCAGCAGCACCAGGCACCGGGCGTTGCGAATCGGTTGCGGCGGAGTCGGTTCGAGAGTGATTCCTTCCAGGAAGGGGGGGCGTTGGATGTAGGTGCTGGATTCATTCCAGGGATACAGGTCGCCGCCGGCCACTTCGATCGAGTTCCAACGCTCGTTCGTAGCGATTGCCGTCTGGTACTGCTGAATGAACATCTCCGGTTCCATGGATTGATCGATCGTGGCCTGGATCTCCTCCCGGCTGGGCCACAGGTCGCGCAGGAACACGGGCTGGCCCTGGGTGTCGGTACCGAGAGGTTCATTGACCAGGTCGACATCGACGCGACCAGCCAACGCATAGGCGACGACCAGGGGGGGACTGGCCAGGTAATTCGCTTTGACCAATGGATTGACACGGCCCTCGAAGTTGCGGTTGCCGCTGAGGACGGCAGCCGCAACCAGGTCGGCATCCACCACTGCCTTGGCCACCGGTTCGGGCAGCGGGCCGCTGTTACCGATGCATGTGGTGCAGCCGTAACCGACGGTGTGGAAGCGGAGCTGTGCCAGGGGTTCGGACAGACCGGAGCGATTGAGGTATTCGGTAACGACCCGCGAGCCGGGGGCTAGCGACGTTTTAACATAAGATTGCACGGTCAATCCCTTCTCGACCGCCCGTTTGGCTAGCAACCCGGCGCCCACCATCACTGAGGGATTCGACGTGTTGGTGCAGCTCGTGATGGCAGCGATGACGACAGAACCGTGGCCGATTTCGGTGCTTTGCCCGTTGTCTTGGACAACCCCTTTGCGCTGCACCGCTTGTTCGTCCAGCCCGAATCCCCGCTGGGAAACCGGTGCACGGAGGGCTTGTTGAAAGGATTCCTTCATTTGCCGCAAAGGGACGCGATCCTGAGGGCGTTTCGGACCGGCCAGCGCTGGTTCGATCTCGCCCAAGTCCAACGTCAACACCTTCGTGTACTCCAGTTCCTCGTCGTCCGCCTGGCGGAACAGTCCCTGGGCTTTCATGTAGGTTTCGACCAAAGCGACCTGGTCGGCCGACCGCCCGGTCGCGCGCAGGTAGCGCAAGGTTTCGTCATCCATGGGGAAATACCCCATCGTGGCTCCATACTCGGGTGCCATGTTGGCGATCGTCGCTCGGTCGGCCAGGGTCATGCCGGCGACTCCCGGCCCGAAAAATTCGACGAACTTGCCCACCACGCCCTCGGCGCGGAGCATCTCGGTCACGCGCAGCACCAGGTCGGTAGCCGTTGCACCGGCGGGCAACTGGCCCGTGATCCGCACGCCGATCACTTCCGGCAGGAGCATGTACAGGGGTTGCCCCAGCATGGCCGCCTCGGCTTCGATGCCTCCCACGCCCCAACCCAGGACTCCCAAGCCGTTGATCATCGTGGTATGGCTGTCGGTGCCGACGAGTGTATCGGGCAGGGCGACAGGGCCGGATCCGTCGTCACGGGTAAACACGCCTTGGGCCAAGTACTCGAGGTTGACCTGGTGCACGATCCCGGTGTTGGGGGGGATGACCCGGAAATTGTCAAAGGCCTGCTGCCCCCAGCGAAGGAACTCGTAACGTTCGCGATTGCGCTGAAACTCGATTTCGACGTTCTTCTCCAGGGCCTCCGGGCTACCGAACACGTCGACCTGGACCGAGTGGTCGATGACCAGATCGACGGGGATCAACGGATTGATGCGTTTGGGGTCGCCGCCGAGATCTTTCATGCCATCGCGCATAGCCGCCAGATCGACCACGCAGGGGACTCCCGTAAAATCCTGGAGGACCACCCGAGCGGGCAGGAACGGGATCTCGACGGGGGTGGTCGCATCCTTGTTCCATGCAGCGATATTCCGTACGTCCTCTTCGCGAACCAAATACCCGTCACAGTTTCGTAGTGCGGATTCCAACAGGAGGCGGATGGAAACGGGCAGTCTCGAAATCTGGCCCACGCCGGCCCGTTCCAGGTTCGGGAGGGAATAGAAACTGGTGGGACCGCCGGGGGCGTCCAGCGTCGCGCGGGCTTGGAAGGGATCCTGTTGGCGAGTCGAAGTCTCCATGGTTCGGTGCTTTCCGCTGTGTTCAAGAATTTGGCATATTCTTTGGTATGATCCTTATTCGCACACCGGGTTTAGGCCCAGGGGGGGCAGCGCCGCCCGGGCCGGGTCCTGCGGTGCACCTGTATTGTAGGGAAGACTCCATTTAGTTTTATGGGGCGGGGTGCACAATTTCTTTGGATGTGCGATAAAATAGCGAGTTCATGCTGAGCAGAGCGTCCGGCTACCGAACGGGGGAGGCTCGAAGGGGCGATACGGCATTCGCGTTTGCCGGTTTGTCCGCTATCTACCGTCTACGTCTACGACACGTTTACTACCTTAGTGGCATTGTGGGTTGCTTGAATGGATGACAACCAGCGCCGGCCTGCTGGCAGACCTCCGGAGGGACCGCGTTCTCGTCGTGGGTCCTTCTGGCCCATCATTCTGATCGCTTTGTTGGCTGCGTTGGTGTTGCAGTCGCTATGGCCGAGCGGACCACGCGAAGAGATCACGTACGACTTCTTTCTGCGGCAGCTCGAAGCCCAAAACATCCAGCAGATCGAAGTTTCGGGCAGCCGGGCCTACGGTGTATTCAAAGTCGCCCCAGAGCGACCGCCGCGTTACGATGCCGAGGGGAATCGGATCGAACCTCCGGCAGGTGAGGACAATAAACTACCGAAACGTTTCGTCGTCACCTTGGGGGATCCCGAGAGCGCGCGGAAGCTGCTTGTGGAAGCGGTCAAGCAGCAGCCCAACTTGATCGTCGATTACAACTCCGGCGACGCAGCTCAGTACACCATGATGTTTCTGATGATCGGATTGCCGATCCTGTTGTTGGTCGTGGTGTGGATGATGTTTCGTCGCACCCGCGATCAAATCATGGGTGGGGGCGGTTTTCTATCCAGTTTTTCGCGTTCGACTGCTAAGCGTTATGAGCCCAGCGGGCAGCAGACGACCTTCGCGGACGTGGCGGGGCTGGACAGTGTCAAAGCCGATTTGCAGGAGATTGTGGAGTTCCTGAAGAACCCCGAGAAGTTCCAGCGGTTGGGTGGGCGCATCCCCAAGGGAGTCTTGCTCAACGGACCACCAGGAACCGGCAAGACCTTGCTGGCTCGGGCGATCGCCGGCGAGGCTGGGGTCCCGTTCTTCTCGGTCAACGGCAGCGAGTTCATTCAGATGTTCGTCGGGGTCGGGGCCAGCCGGGTGAGGGATCTGTTTCAAACCGCCAAAGAAAACGCACCATCGATCATCTTTATCGACGAGATCGATGCTGTGGGACGCCAGCGAGGCGCTGGACTGGGCGGCGGCCATGACGAGCGGGAGCAGACGTTGAATCAGATCCTCAGCGAAATGGATGGCTTTTCCGGGTCCGATTCGGTGATCGTGATCGCTGCCACCAACCGTCCCGATGTGTTGGATCCGGCTCTGCTGCGTCCCGGGCGCTTCGATCGTCATATCACCGTGGGGCGGCCAACCTACAAAGGTCGTTTGGAGATCTTCAAAGTCCACACTCGCGATGTACCACTGGACCACGACGTCGACCTCGAACGGTTGGCGGCGGTGACGATTGGCTTGACCGGGGCCGACATCCGCAACCTGGTGAATGAAGCGGCTTTGTGGGCGGCCCGGAACAACAAGACGCGCGTCAGCATGGCCGACTTCGATTATGCGCGGGACAAGGTGTTGATGGGCGCCAAACGCGAGGAGGTGCTCAAGCAGGATGAAAAGGAAAAAACCGCTTACCACGAGGCCGGGCACACGTTGGCCGCCTGGTTCCTGGAAGGGGCCCAGCGAGTCCACAAGGTGACGATCATTCCCCGTGGGAGGTCGCTGGGTAGCACGCAAATCATTCCTACGGAGGACCGTGTCAGCGTTTCGGAACGGCAACTGAGGGACGAACTTGTGGTCCTGCTGGCCGGGCGAGCCGCCGAGAAACTGATCTACGACGAAACGACGGTAGGCGCGGAAAATGACTTGGAGCGAGCGACCAGCATGGCTCGCCGCATGGTCACCCACTGGGGCATGAGCGCCAAATTGGGGCCGGTCAGTTACAAGACCTCAGAAGAAGATCCGTTCCTGGGGCGTGAAATCCACCAACAACGTCATTTTTCCGAGCACACCCAAGAGTTGATCGACGAAGAAGTGGCTCGGATCCTGTCGGAAGCCAGCGAGCGAGCCATGGCGTTGCTGATTGAAAAGCGACAGGAGTTGGAAGTGGTGACCCGCAAGCTGCTGGAACACGAGGAGTTGAGTGAGCATCAGATCGAGGAACTGATCGGCCAATCCGTGCATGGACCGGCTGAGTCGTGGCGGGCCGACGTCAAGGAAAATGAGCGGAATAGCGCCGAGGCTGCAGCGCAGGCCGGCAGCAACCAACCACCGGTGACCGCCGAGGCGGTTGTTCAGGGTGAAGACGAGGCCGCCTCGCCAGCCGGCGAATCAACCGGAAGCGACAGCGCAACGCATGGGTAAGAAACCTCGCCGCCAGAAACTTCGCACCGAATTCAAAAAACGCCATCAAGGGCGGCGGCGGCACCACGATGTTACGCGGGAATACCAACAGGATGCGCTGGACGAGGAGGCGCTGGTATCCCACGAGCGGCTGACCGGCAAGGGAGAGTTGACGCGGCATCGCACGATCATTGGTGAAGTCGCTGATGGTGAAACCGACGGGCTGCAAGTGCAGTTCTCGGTCGATGACCCCAATTTGCTCCATGGCCGCGTGTTGCGCGTACATGGATTGGAATGTGTCGTTCGCTCCGAAGATGGCCGCGAATTCCGGTGCGCAGTTCGCCGCCTGTTGAAGTCCCTGGCCACCGACCAGCGGCACGTGGTGGTCGCCGGAGATTGGGTGGCGTTTCTACCAGTCAACGAACAACAAGGGTTGATCGTCTCGATCGGGCCCAGGCAGGGGACGTTGAGCCGCATGAGCAAGGGCCGGCGGCATGTCCTGGTCAGCAACGTCGATCAGATCATCATCGTGGCCAGTGCCGCGCAGCCCGAATTGAAGCTGCATCTGATCGATCGGTTCCTGGTGTCCGCCGAGCAATTCCGGCTGGAACCCTTGGTGGTCATCAACAAGATCGATTTGGTGGATGCGGCGGAGTTGTTGCCTGCGATCGGCGTGTACGCCCAGCTCGGCTATCACGTGTTGCTGACCAGCGCCGAGCGGGGCTGGGCCATCGACGACCTGCGGGAGCGGGTGGCCGGGCGACACAGCGTGGTCACGGGGCAGAGCGGGGTCGGCAAGAGCAGCTTGCTGAATGCCCTGGAACCTGGCTTGCACTTGCGGGTCGCACCGGTCAGTTCCGACAACTGGAAAGGCAAGCACACCACCACGACTGCCGAGTTGATTCCCATGGGGTTTGGCGGATACCTCATCGATACACCGGGGATCCGCCAGTTCGAATTGTGGGACGTGGTGGCCGAGGAGGTGGCCGGCCTTTTTCGGGATATCCGCCCGTACGTCAATTTCTGTCGCTTTCCGGATTGCACGCATTTGCACGAAGTCGATTGCGCGGTGCGCGAGGCGGTAGCCGACGGGCGGATCGATCCGCGGCGTTACGACAGCTATGCCCACCTGGTGGAAGAATTGTCGACCGGCCAGTGATGGTCCCCGGTGGCGGTCGTAGGGGATGGCGCGGTGGTGACGGTCGTGCCAGCCGGTCCCCTTCTTTGTTTCTTCTGCGGCTTTTTCCCAGTCGCAATCTTTGACCTAGATTTGCATGGTATTTCTTTCGCGTGGCACCCCGACGGTGTGGCTTGCATCGACGATCGGACGGCTCATCCACAGCCCTGTCTGCGTGTCGACGACGGGGCGCCAGGCGATGCAAGCAGGGTTGAACGACGGGGGGAACGGATGATTCGATTGACGCGGCTGGACGGGCAAGCATTCGTGCTCAACGCCGACTTGATTCGCTACGTCGAACAACGTCCGGATACCTTCGTGACGCTGGTGTCGGGGGAACGAATCGTCGTGGCCGAAACGATGGAAGAGGTGGTCGAGCGGGCAGTCGAGTACCAGCAGCGCAAAGCCATGTTGCCGTCGTTCTTGCCACCGCCGTCGCCGCCACAAGCCTCGCGCGTGAACGCATCGGAGTAGTTTTTCATGGATATCACCTCGCTGATCGGATTCTTGCTGGCGATCGGACTGATTATCGGTTCGATCATGATGGGCTCCGCCCCCTTCACGGCCTTCATCGATATTCCATCGGTCCTGGTAGTGTTCGGCGGGGCCATGGCGGCGGGCATGATGGCCTTTCCGCTGAAGAGCTTCCTGGCATTGCCGATGGTCATGAAAAAGGCCTTCTTGAACAAACAGGAAGACCTGTTGGAGATCATCCAGCAACTGGTTGCTCTGGCCGAAGTCGCTCGTCGCGATGGCTTGCTGGCCCTGGAAGGCAAAATGGCCGAAATTGAGAACCCGGTGATCAAGGCTGGATTGCAGATGGCCGTCGATGGCAACGATGCCGAAACGATCGAATCGGTGATGCGGACCGAAATGGAAGCGATGGCCCGGCGGCACAAGGAGGGCAAATCGATCCTGGACCAACTCGCACGGTTCGCTCCGGCATACGGCATGATCGGAACCCTGATGGGGTTGATCATGATGCTGTCCGATATGTCCGACCCGTCGAGCATCGGCGCGGGGATGGCCGTGGCGCTGATCACCACCCTATACGGAGCGATCGCCGCCAACGTCGGATTCCAGCCCTTTGCCGAAAAGCTCGGATTGCTCAGCAAATACGAGCTGAATGCCATGGAGTTGGTGGTGCGCGGCGTACTGGCCATCCAGTCTGGGGAAAGCCCCCGGGCGCTGGAGCAGCGGTTGCTGACGTATATCCATCCAAAGAAACGGCCCGTCAAGGAATAGGAGGCACGCCGTGCAGGAAGAAGATGATGCCATGGGGATTCCCGAATGGGTGGTGACCTTCGGGGACATGATGTCGTTGCTGTTGACCTTCTTCATCATGTTGGTCTCCATGAGCGAAATCAAAGAGGAAGAAAAGTATCAGGCCATGGTCGAATCGATCAAGCGCCAGTTCGGACACGACCTGTCGATGTCCAGCCTGACCCCAGGCGATGTGCGGCCACGCGATAGTGCGTACCGCATCTTGTCCACCACCGGCCGCGCCAAGCGCAAGGATACCCATCGCGGCGGTGTGGAAACTCCGGCACCTGTCGGGGAAGAGGAACGCGTGCGCATCATCCGGGCGGGGCGCAACACGGCGATTGGTACCGTGGTGTTCTTCCAAGACGGATCCAGCGAATTGACCGATGCGGCCAAGCGAGCCCTCGACCGGGAAGTCGAACAATTGATTGGCAAACCACAGAAGATCGAGGTGCGTGGCCATACCTCGCAACAACTGGCCGGTCCCGGCGCCGATCCGTTCATGGCCATGGACCTGGCGTATCGTCGCTGCCGCGCCGTAATGGACTACCTGGTCAATCAGCACGGAATTCCACCCGAACGGATCCGACTGGCTCCGGCGGGAGCCAGCGAACCGATGTTCCTGTCCGATGATCCAGAGAAGATGCAAATGAACCCCCGCGTGGAGGTGTTTCTCTTGGAAGAGACGGTCAGCGATCTGGTGGGGACCGTCGAGGAACGCAATCGAAAAGTGATCGATCCCACGACTGCCCAGGCAGAGGAGGAGTAGCCATGGCTAAGCAAGAATCCAAAAACACTGCGCCGGAAGAACAACCAGTCAAAAAGCCGTTGATGGCCAAGTTGCTTGTGGGCGGTTTCGTTTCTTTCGTCCTGCTCGCCGAGACCGCTATCTTCTTCTTGATGGTCCCGTCGGCGGACGAGGTAGCCGTGTTGGCGGAGGCCAAAATCCTCGAGCAGGTCGAGGCCAAGATGGAAGCGGACGGTGAACAGACGGTGGAAGATGAAAACGACCTGATCGACTTTCCGTTGGGCGAGTACGGCGTCACGTTCATTCCGCCTGGTGCCGATCGCGAGTATCGCGTCGAATTCCAACTCTACGGCTCGATCCATGCCAAGGACGAGAAAAAGCTGCAGGAGATTTACAGCAAGAAGAAGGCCACCTTCCAACATCGGATCATGCTGGAAATACGCAATGCCACCGTCGACGAGCTGATGGAAAACCAGTTGGGCTTGATTCAGCGGCGGCTACTTGCGACAAGTAACGAGGTGCTCAGCGAAGGGGAACCCATCATTTTGGGAGTATCCCTGCCGGGTTACCTGGTTATGGAGGACTGATCCGGTCGCGCGACTGCAGGGGACGGAGTACTCTTGCTCGGGCGCTGGGACCTAGCACGGAGGGAGATACGATGAGCGAATCGGACCCAACCCAACAGCCGGCTGCCGAGACTGCCGACCAGGATACCGCTGCGGAGGGCGCGGCCTCGGGGGTCGAGGTTAAAGCGTCGAAATTGCTGGAGGAGGCTGAAGCCGCCCTGGATCAACTCGATGCTCCCGAAGCGTCGGCCGGAGCGCCCCGCCCATTCGTGTTGGAGGAAATTGTAGGCGAGGAAGGGCCTCCGGAAAAATGTTCGATCGACCTTCTCCGCGATGTCGACCTGAACCTGCGAATCGAGCTGGGACGGACCCACATGTTGTTGGAGGATGTACTCAAGCTACGGCGTGGCTCGGTGGTGACGCTGGACAAGCTCGCCGGCGATCCGGTCGACCTGTACGTCAACGGACGTCTGGTTGCGCGTGGTGAAGTATTGGTCTTGAATGACAATTTCTGCGTGCGCGTCGGCGAACTGATTGGATCGGATTCGCTGCTGGACGACAAGTAACCGAATTGTCGCAGCCTTTTCGAACGTCGACCATGGAAGGTTGAGATGCTCTTGCGAACCCGTGGATTGGTAATGGCATGGCTGGCTGCGCTCGCCGCTGCCCAGCCCCACACCGGATCGGCCCAGCAGTCGTCTGCCCTGCAAACCGGTGGTTCGCATCGACCAGCGGTGGTACCCTTGAACCCGTCCACCGACGCGGCGGCCGAGTCTTCATGGCTGCGGCGCACCGAACCGGTCGAGGCCCATTCCTCTCCCAGGACCGGATCCCAGCGCCCCTCCGCGGTATCTGGCGCTGTTGGTCAGATCTCGCAAGTTGTGCCGGCTTCCACCAAGGCGGAAACCGGCCGAGTATCGACGGCGGTGGCCGAGCAACCCGCACCCACCCAGCCCGCTGCCCCGGGGTTCGATCCGGGAGCCAGCGACGGACGAGCCGACCCCGGAACCCGCCGGGCGCCAACACCGCTGGCCCCACCCTCCGACCGCGCCGCAGGCGAACCCTCCCGCAACGGAGGCTTCCAAGCTCTGTTTACGGTGGGCTCCAGCCTGCTGATCGTCTTGGGCCTGTTTTTTGGAGTAGCCTGGTGCTACAAGCGAGGGATGCGGGGCATCGCGGCAGGACATCTACCGAAGCAGGTACTGGAGGTCTTGGGCCGCAGTTCGTTGGGGCCACGTCAACAACTGGTGTTGCTCCGCGTCGGCCCAAAGCTGGTCTTGGTCAGTGTGATCCAAGGTGAAGCGCGCACGTTGACCGAGATCACCGACCCGATCGAAGTCGACCGGATGGTTGGGGATTGCGAGAGCGCCCGACCGGGCAGCGTCACGCAGTCGTTCCGCGACATCCTCTCCCAAGGAGGGGCGGCATGATTGGCGATTCCTTCTCCCGTCCCCTGACACTTGAACGCTTTGTCCCTCAATACCCTGGGGCCCAGCAGCTGCCGCCTGGCCGGCGTTCTTGCTCGTGGGGCGCTATCCTGCAGGGCGGGCCGTCGGTGGTTCGATCGTTGGTTCGATTCTCCGCAGCCCTCCGTATACTGATGGCGTTGCTGGTTTGCATGGTTGTTCCC
>RFIQ01000137.1 GCA_003695565.1 Planctomycetota bacterium
CCAATGGGCGATCAATGGAGTGGCAATCCCCCCTTCGTGCACCCAGTGCTTGTACTCGCGAAAAGGCGTGTTCGAGACGGTGGCCCACCCGCGACCGTAGGCGATGTACGTGTCGGCCGGACCAGCCATCACGCCCTTGCCAGTTCGGACTGGGTATCCATCACGAGTCTGTTTGGGGCGCATGTCCGGTTGCAAGTAATCGTCGGGCAAGGGATCGAGCGTCGGATGATCCGCCTGCGGCGGCCCGACTCCCGATCGCCCCGAGTTCTCAGCGCATCCGCCATTGTCTTGCAGGAATAGGACGAGCGTGTTGTCGTACTGGCCGGTGGCACGCAAGGCGTCCAAAATGCGCCCAATTCCCCGGTCCATGCAATCGACCATCGCCGCGTAGACCTCCATGTTATGGATGTCCCATGCCAGATAGTCCGTCTCCATCCAGGCTGGATCGATGGGGAAACAAGTTGTACTCGCTTCGTCGATGACGCCCAACTCGATCATGCGCCGATAGCGCGCTTGACGCACCGCTTCGTAGCCAGCATCGTACTTGCCACGGTACTTGGCAATGTCCTCGGGCCGAGCGTGCATGGGCCAATGTGCAGCGGTAAAACTCACGTACACGAAGAAGGGCGCCTGCGGAGATTGCTGCTGATGCTCTTGGACGAACCGCGCTGCGTGATCGGCAATGGCGTCGGTGTAGTAGAAACCTCCAGCGGGCTGGTACTCAGGATCGGCATAGGGAGAAATCAACGTGTTATCCCGGGTGAGCGAATTCGGATCGAAAAAGCTCCCAGCTCCATGGATGGTGCCGTAAAACCGATCGAAACCACGTTGCAACGGCCAGTTGTGTTTGTCGGCCTCCGACCGCGGTTGCACCGTTTTCGTAACGTGCCATTTGCCTGCCATGTAGGTCCGGTAACCCGCCGAGCGGAGAACCTCGGCGATCGTTACACAATTGCGATTCAAATCGCCGCGGTAGCCATCGTACCCTCGGTCCTCCATCATATGGCCCACTCCCGCCTGGTGTGGGTACAGGCCGGTCAACAGCGAGGCACGCGTGGGACAGCAGCGGGCAGCGTTGTAGAACTGGGTGAACCGCAGCCCTTCCGACGCAAGTCGATCCAGCACGGGGGTCTCGATTTCGCTGCCGTAGCAACCGATATCCGAGTACCCCATGTCGTCCGACATGATGCAGACGATGTTTGGCCGATCGTCCGCGCGGCAGCACAGAGCCCCGGCAGATCCCACGATCAAAGCCATGCATGCGACCACCGCCATCCAACGTCGCCGCGGCAACCGAATCGCTTCAAAACTCAATTTACAAATCATGTCAGCAATAGCCTTTGTGCCAGGGTGCAGAAACCTTGCCCGGTTTCGCATGTCGATCGCCGCCGCATCGATGGCTGCTCACCGGATGACCACTTCCCCAATCACCGTGCTGCGTTCGCAAATCACAGTGGTGCATCCAATAGTTTTTGCAGGCGCAAACGCAACACGGCGTCGTCGGGTTCGATTTCCAGCAGCATCTCGACGTACCGCCGAGCCGAATCTACCAGGGAGTAACGTTCGGCCAGGTCGGCGGCGGCCTCGAGGGCAGCCCGTCGAATCTCCGCCTGGGGGGGAGGCCGGCGAAACAAGGCGGCCCTGCGGTAGGCCGACAACGCCTCGGGAATCCGCTCGACGCGTTCCAACAAGCGGCCCAGTTGCAACGCGGCCTGAGCGCGCAGGGGCGGATCATCACTCGCTTGCCGCAGACAATCGATGGCCTCCTCGATGCGCCCCTGATACTCCAAGGCGGCTGCCAAGGGAATCTGCAACGCAACTTGATCGGGATGCCTCTGTAGTCGTTGGCGGCACACCTTTTCCCGCAAAACATTCAGCTCGATCTCGCAACGCTGCAACTTCTCCCGCGTCAGCCTGGTCGGCTCCGCGCGCAACTCCTGCTGCGCCTCTTCGACCAGTTGCAGCGCTCGATTGAGCTGCGCCTCCTCTCGCAAGTAGTTGACATCCTCGCTGTCCGGGAACCGCTCGATGGCCAGATCCAGGATGCGTTTGGCGTCCTGCCACCGACCGCGATGCAGGTAGATCCGGGCCAGCTCGAGGTAGGGGTCCTCGGTCAGTGGTATCTCCCGCACCTGCCGTTCGAGGACTTGAAAACGCTCCAGCGGCACATCGCGAAACGTGCCCTTGCCTGGAGCCAATCGATTGATCCACTGCGAGTCTTCGAGGGGCTTGTGACGGATCAGCAGATCATCAGGTGTCAGCGGCTGCATGGTTCCCAGTCCAGCGAAGGTGGCCCGGAGTCGGGTAACGGGTCGGATGACAAGCGCGATCGGCTCCATCCGTCGCACCTCCATTGTAGCCCGAAATGTGCCACGTTACACCGTCGGCCACACCCGGGCAGAACGCTGCTATGCACGCCGCGCCAGGATGGCTCGCACGCGTTGTCCCAACCGCGTAACCAATACCGTCAGAGCCTGTCCCTCGGATTGAGAAAGATGTTTCTGCCAGCGCGAAGCATCGAGCCGCAACAACCGCGCCTTGACCTCGATGATTCCGCCGCCGTGTTGCCGCAGGGCGCGGCGCACGCGACGGTCGTCCCAGGGCAAAACGTCGATGACCTCGAAGACTTGGGCCCAGGGCGTATCCAAGGCAGTATCGGCCGTGTAGTAACCTCCCTCATCTGAAATGGCCGTCAACCCGTGCACCGCAGCCCATTTGCCGGCGACTTGGGCGGCGTGCAAACACCGGTGCAGGTCGAACACGTACCGGCAGGCCCGATCCGCCGGCGGCGGAGGCTCAATCATCGGAATCACCGCAGCATGCGTCTCGACCGCCTGCCGGTCCTCCGCGGCCGGTTCGGCCAGCACGCAGATTCTCTGGCCCTTCTTGTCCCCCGGCCACCGCGCAGCGGCCACCTCAGCCGCCTCGCCGAACAGGACCAGTTGCTGGCGGCATTCTCCTTCGTTTCCCACCCACACTCGCAGAGCGCTGGCCTCGATACATCGTTGTGCATTCGGAGAGAACTCGGTCCGAGGTCCGACCTTGACGATGGCCCCCTCCGCCTGCTGGACCAACCGCCACACGGTCTCCCAGTCGGGCGAAAAGGCGTCGGCCAGATCGGTCCGCAACTCCTCCGGCCGCCGATCGGGGTCGATATGCAACCAGGCTCTGTCGGGCAACTGCGTCGACTCGATCGCCCCACAGCGCACCTCTGCCTCGGTTTCCAAAGCCTCGAGGTTGGCCTGGGATAACGCCACCATGACCGGGTCGATGTCGATCCCGATCGCACCGCGTTGGCTGCCCGCCAGCGCGACCAGGTCCACTCCTGCCCCACAACACGCATCGACGATTGTTATGCCCCTGGGCACCAGCGACGCTTTCCAGGCTGCACTCCACCAGTCACTGGCCTGCGCCAACGAACGGTCGGTCCACAACCACCGGGTGGGATCCGGAAACCGCCTGGCAGCACGCCGCGCGTAATAACGCTGGCGTTCCAAGGCGGCTCGCTGCCAATCGCTCAACCGACCCGGCGGATCGCGATCTTCCGCACCGGCCAACCAGGCCCGCCCGTGCCGCCGCAGCCACTGGATTTCTCGCAGCATTAAATCGTTCGTGTCCATCCCCTGCCGAACTTGCCGTTTGCGTTGACTGTGCGCCCCAAACTGCATGGGTTGTAACGGTGGAACGATGCGCTGGCTAGTCCCAGCAGGCCTGCAACTTCCCGCGTCGATAATCAATGCTAGCGAAGGGAATTCAAGTCAACTAGGCGACCGGGCATGCGCCGGAACGATCCGTCTGAACCCGCGGTCCGGGAACGATCGCCGAGGCGGTAGCGAGCGCATGTTGCAGGAGACGGTCGAGAGAGAATCGCGAGAACGGAGGTGGAGCCGATGGGTTTACCGAAACCGGTGACGGGATTATTGCTGCTGGCCGGAGCGGCCGGCGGTCCCTACCTCTGGTATCGAACGGACGTTGGCAAGCAAGCCAGCAATGCTGCCCAGCGGATCAGCGGCCAGGCCACGATGGTCGGCCAGGCGGATCCCTCGCAAAGCGGCTTTTGGAACGCCAACGGCATGGAGCTGATCCCGCCGGCCGATGCCGGGGCCGATTTACCACCGGGACCGCGAATCTACTCGCTGCAAGAAGTGTTGCGATTCGATATCTCTCCCGCATGGGTGATGCAGCGATTCCCGCGCGTCTCCACCGTGCTGTCGGAAACGCGGTTGGATGGTATGCGCGTGCCTCTGGTAACCGGCACAGCGATCACCGACCTGGCCGGCACGCTGACCTACTACTTCGATGGTTACCAACGCGTCCAACGCATCCAAGTCCACGCCGTGACGGGCGACCCCACACGATTCGTGGCCGAATTGCAACATGCCTATGGCTTGCAACAACATCCGGCATTGGGCGGCACGCTGTACCTGCTGAAATGGAACGGCCGACCAACCTGCGTGGTCTTCGCCGCCCCTGCCCCCATCATCACCAGCGAGGTTCCTCAAGCTCGATTCAACGTCTTCATCGAATTGAACCAGGCGGGATTGGAATTCGGACTCAGCGAAGAGGCTCAGGCCCTGGTCGAGTCGGGTCGCCATAGCGGCAGGTGGTAGCGCCTCTGCGGGGGCCTCTCACCTCTCTCTGAACCGGGGTACGCCCACGCCACACACCGCCGCAACAGACCCTTGTGACGTGCTGCCGCTGCAGCGAGCGGTGGGAGCGGGGCGAGCAGGTGCGTGCCGGACGTGGACTACAACCAGGCGCCGACCACCTGGCGGGAATGGGCCAGCATTTGGTGGTATTGAACCTGCTCCAGCGATTGTCCTAGCAATTCGATTTCGTAGTAACCGCCATAGCCCGCTTGCTGAAACCGCCGCACGATCTCTTGCAAGGGCAAGCACCCGGAACCGAGCAAGCATCGATTCTGCTCACCCATGGGAGCATGTTTGGCGTCGCCCAGTTGCACCAGTTTAACGTGAGGGACGATGGACTCCAGCCACGCCATCACGGTGCTGTCCAGGCCCAGATGGTAGCAATCGAACACGATTCCCAAGTGGGAATTGCCGATCTCGCAAATCAAGTCGAGGCACTGGGGAATCGAATTGATAAACGAGCAATCGGGACCGCATCCGACATGCATCGGCTCGATGGCCAATTGCACCCCCACCGCCTGCGCGGCCTCCGCCAGTTCGGTCAGCGCCTTGCGTACCAGTCGGTGCGCGTGTCGGCGGGTGTGCCCGCCGCGACCACCGGACAATGCCACCACCGTTTCCGCACCAATGTCAGCCGCCGTTTGCACGGCATCCAACGCGTCGTACATCACTTCGCGACCGCTACGCCCATCGCTGCCGGTAAACCCGCCGATCCAATGCAGGGACGACGCCCGCAATCCTTGCTCAGCCAACAGCTCGGCAGCCTTCTCTTCTCCATAATCGGTCAATTTGGGGCGCCAGATGCCGACCGCTTCGTAACCAGCCGCATGGTATTGCAACACATCCTCTTCAAAACTCCACCGAAACGTGGAAAGCTGGCATACTGACAAACGTACCATCCGTGCCACCAGTTGTCTGCTTCGAGAGTGTCTATATGGATCGGCTACCGCGGGCCGGTTGATGAGTGGGATGGGCATTGTTAGAAATCGACCGCTCCGTGTAAAGCGAAGATCGGAAAATTCCCGCCTGATGGTGCCGCATCGGCACGGACACCGCCCCGCATGGGCCGCACATCCTCGGGAATCGATAATGCCAGCATTAGGTTCCGCCCGGCGGGGCGATCCCATCGCGACCGGGGGCTCTGTCTGCGGCAAACCGCCACCACTTCCCCCCACAACACTTTGTTGCACAACCTATCGACTGGCAACTTCCGGTGCAACGCACCTGACTGCGAAACCGGCATCGAGCTGCCGCCCGTCGGCGCACGGCAATTGCAAACGCTGGGCTGTGGCGGGCTGGTCCATCGCCGCCGCCAACCAGGTAGCGATTTGCGACGGATGCGGGGCCGTGCAGTGGGCCGAAACCAACATGGCAGCCGACGAACTGGAGCGCACGAGGGCCGAACAATCGACCAACAGAGATTCCAAATCGCGGGCGATCTCCCAACGCTGGCCGCGCGATCCATGGCCCCAGGTGGGTGGATCCATGATGACCAGGTCATAGGTCCGGCCGCGGCGGTATTCGCGCCGCACGAATTTCCGCGCGTCGTCGACGATCCAGCGGACGGGAGCATCCTGCCAACCGCTCAGCCGTGCATTGGCCCTGGCCCATTTAACGGCCGGCTCCGACGCATCGACGTGCACAACCTGACTGGCCCCGCCCAGCAGCGCGGCCATGGTGGCCCCGCCCGTGTACGCGAACAGGTTCAACACGCGTTTCTCGGCACCGCCGCAACGTCGCAGGTACTGCGTGATCCAGTTCCAGTTGGAAATCTGCTCGGGAAAAACCCCCACGTGTCCGAAGGGAGTTACCCGCAATCGAAACCGCACTTGGGGCGCAACGCGTATCTCCCAATGCTGGGGCGGTTCCCGCGAGGGTTTTCCCGCTCGATCCACACGGATCGCGGCCGAGTCCCATAGGTGCGGAGCGCTCGGCTGGATTGCTCGAGCCGCCGGGCAGGGACGGTCGAGTCGCACCGAGCCGAATTGCTCCAGCTTCCTTCCCCCTCCAAAGTCCAACAACGTGTAGGACGTCGGCGGCCACGCAGCCGGCAGCAATGAAGACTCACGCATACTGGGACTCAGGCCTGATCCGTTCCCAACACCTGTTCCTCGTAGCGGTCGGCTTGCCAGGCGATGGCGGTAACCGTGCGAAGCAGCTCGAGAGGATCTGCCGTGTCGGCCAGCAGGTTGGCGCGCAGCACCAGGCGATCCGCATCGCCGTCGCGGACGACGGCAAAGGCACCGTGGATCAATTGCGCGTTGTATCGCAGCAGGGTCAGGGCTTGCCGCGGGTCGGCCGCTCCACAGGAGGACCAGATCGCCACCAACGGATGCCCTGCCTCGTCTTGCTTGGAAAAGTCCACCCACACATGCTGTTTGCGGAGCGTCCCGATCGGCACGGTGATTTGCCAGGTGGAGTCGTGTGGCTGGATTTTCCAACCATTGGCCGTTGCCAGTTGGCGCAAGGTCGCTTGCACGCCGCCCGGCGCATCGGCGCCAGTCAACTGGGAGAAATCCACGGTTCCCGCCGGTGGCGTTGCCGACCCACTGGCACTGGCCCCTGCCGCGGTCGCTCCACCCGGCGCATTCGCCGGTCTCGCTTGCATGGCCTGTTGCAGCATCTGGGGCAGCATCATGCCGAATCCAGCCCCCAAGCCCATCGCCGCTGCTGACCCGGCCTCGCCCGATCCCTGCCCCAGGTTGCCGATCCCCTGTGCGGCCTGGTACATCGTGTAGGACTGCAGGTCGCCGATCGCCGCCATGCTGCTGCGCGCATCGATCGCCTTCTGAACCTCCTCCGGCGGGGAAATGCTGTTGATGACGAAGTCGGTCAGTTCCAGCCCGAGTTTCTGGAAATGTTCCGCCATCTTGGCCCGCGCGGCCGAGGACAATTCATCGAATTTGGCCGCCATCTGCAGCAATCCGATGTTGGCGGTAGCCAGCAAGTCGGTCAGACCCGATACGACCAGATCGCGCAGATAGTTGTTAATCTCGCTGGTGGTCACCTTGCCTTGCGTGCCCACGACTTCATTGATGAACAGGGGCGCGTCGGTGACCCGAAAGGAATACTTGCCGAACCCGCGCAGCCGCACGATACCAAAGTCCGGATCCCGCATGGTTATGGGAGTCCGCGTTCCCCACCCCTGGTCGATGAACCGCTGCTTGCCGACGAAATAAACACATGCTTGAAATGGAGACTTTTCCCAAGGAATGGTCAGCAGCTTGGAGAGGATCGGGATGTTCGCCGTGGTGAGGGTGTACCGCCCCGGTCCGAAGCTGTCCATGGCCCGCCCATCTCGGAAGAAGACCGCTTCTTGATTCTGCTGCACAATCAATTGGGCGCCATATTGGATGGCGGCTGTCCCGAACTCCGGAACCCGCGCGGCCAGAGTATTACCGGTCGGATCTACGTAATCGATGACTTCCAATCGCAACATGGCTGCGTCCTTTTGCGGGGATGCCCATTGATCTGGCGGGGGCACGATATCGTCATGGCCCGTTCCGACGGCGTAGGCACACCCTCGGTGCCGATCGCCAGGCGGGGCGGTGGTGGGTAGTATCGAGCGCCCAATCGCATCCGGCAACCGGGTTATCGCTCGTGCCTGCCACGCAACGGTTGCGGGTCCGCCCCCTCTGATTCCGCCTGGCGGTGCTGAAGCAGGTGGGCCAGGTAGCGTCCGGTAATCGAATCGGGATGAGCGGCAACCTGTTCGGGAGTCCCCTCCGCCACGATGTATCCTCCGGCTTCCGCCGCTCCTGGCCCGAGATCGATGAGGTGATCGGCGGCGGCGATCAAATGCAGATTGTGCTCGACGACCAGGAACGAGTGCCCCCGCTCGAGCAACGCGTCAAAACAGCTCAACAACTGCACCACGTCGCGGGGGTGCAGGCCGGTCGTTGGTTCATCCAGCAGGAACAAGGTCTTTTTCCGCGTGGCGGCAGCCAAGAAACCAGCCAGTTTCAATCGCTGAGCCTCCCCGGCGCTGAGCGTCGTTGCCGGTTGCCCCAGGGGCAGGTACCCCAAGCCGACGTCGATCAGAACCTGCAACCGCTTCTGGATCTTCGGTTCGCCACGGAAGAAGTCGCGGGCCTCGGTGGCGGTCATCTCCAGCACATCGGCGATGCTCTGTCCGCGAAACCGCACCTGTAGAATCTCCGCTCGAAATCGCCGCCCATGGCAGGAGGGACACTCCATCTGAATGTCCGCCAGGAATTGCATGTCGACTTGCAAGAACCCGTCGCCCTGACAATGGTCGCAACGTCCCAGATTGCTGTTGAAGCTGAAATGACCCGGCGCAAATCCACGCAACCGCGCGTCGGGCGTACGGGCGAATATTTGCCGAATCTCATCCAACGCCTTGATGTAGGTTACCGGAATGCTGCGCGGCGAACGGCTGACCGGACTCTGGTCAACAAAGATGCAATCCTGCAACTGCCCCACGCCGGTCAAGGCATCGTAGGGCAATGCCTGCAGCCGCATATCGGTCAGGCGATTGGCAATAGCCGGGTACAACGTGTCTTGCACCAGCGAGCTCTTGCCACTGCCGCTGACGCCAGTCACCACGCACAGGACCCCCAGCGGAATGCGCGCGGAGATATTCTGCAGATTGTGCCCGCGGCAGCCGCTGATTTCCAAGAACTGCGACGCGCGTCGGCGGCGCGGCGGCAGGGGCACAAAGCGGCGTCCCAACAGGAAATCTGCAGTGAGGCAGGGGGATTGCTGAAACGCGTCCTGCGAGCCACAAAACTGGATCTGTCCGCCGCGCGCCCCGGCGTCCGGCCCCACCTCGATCACCGTATCCGCCCGCCGCAGCAGGGCTTCCTCATGCTCGACCACCAACACCGTGTTACCGCGGCGGACCAGGCGCTCGATGGCATCGGCCAGCAGATCCACGTCGTGCGGGTGCAATCCCACCGAGGGTTCATCCAGAACATACAGCATGTGGCATAGGCTGGATCCCAGTGCTGCGGCCAGCGAAGCGCGTTGAGCCTCGCCGCCGCTGAGCGTCCGCAGCGGCCGTGACAGCTGGAGATATCCCAGCCCCACGCGTTGCAAGTACTCCAACCGAGCAACCAGTTGTTCCACGGCGGGGTTGGCGATAGCGGCTTGCCGTGCATCCATCTGCAAACCACGGATCACGACCAGCAACTGGTCGACCTTCAGGTCGCACAGTTCAGCCATGTTGTACCCGGCCAGCCGAAAGGACAAAGCCTGGGGGTTCAATCGCGCCCCGCCGCATGCCGTGCAACGCCGGTAGCTCCTCCACCGCGCTGCGAAAATGCGGACGTGCATCTTGTACTTTTTGCTATCCAAGTACTCGAAAAACCCATCCAGCCCCTCGAACCCCACGTCGGGGTCACCGTGAATCAGTTTGTCCAGCTCCTCTTCGCTCAATTCCTGGAACGGGACGTCCAGGCGAATACCCAGTTGTTCGGCCTCATCCATCAGCTCCTCCAGCCACGGCAGGTAGGCCGGGGAATTCCAGCAAGCGATCGCCCCTTCCTCGATGCTCCGTGTCTTATCGGGCACGATCAAATCCAAGTCCATTTCGATCGTGTCGCCGAAGCCTTCGCATTGGGGGCAAGCCCCCAGGGCGTGGTTGAAGCTGAACAGGGGAGGCCGCGGTTCAGGATAATCGATCTGGCATGCCACACAGCGCAACTGGTTGCTCAGCCGCAACAGGCTCCAGGTCTGCCCCTCCAACGTCCAACCTTCGGCGGCCGGGAGGGGCGCGGGCGCAGATTCCGCCTGTGCCACTCCGGACGCCGCCTCCTTCGCCGACGCGTTGGCAGACATGGGGCGGGCGGCCGGGTCGGTTGACGGCGTCGCCGCATCGGCCGCGCTCCATCGCTCCAGTTCCTCGGGCGGCACCGCGATGAACACACCGATGCACCCAGAGGCGTGTTCGAAGGCCGATTCCAGACTGGCGGTGGACCGCTCGGGGTGCTGGCCGCCACGCAATCGATCAACGATCACCCAGGCACCGCCAGACTGGGGCAGGTGAGCCGCCAGGACTGCGCGATCGCCGGTCAACTGCAACATCTTCTGCCCGGCGACCAGCCGCACAAACCCCTGCGCCTGAAGGTCGGCCAGCACCGTGGCCCGCTCCGCGGCGTCCTGCCACTCGACCGGAAAGGCGATCATTAGCTTCCAGTCCGGTGGCCAACGTTCCAGCAGCGACGCGACTTGCGGAGCAGCGTAGGCGCGGATGGGGCGGCCGCAACCGAAGCAGGTCAGTTCCCCCAAGTGCGACATGGCCAACCGCAGGTAATCCAAGGACTCGCTGGCTGTCCCAACGGTGCTGCGGTTCCCGCGCGCCGCCCGGCTGCGAGTCACCGCCAGCGATGGCGGCAACCCCTCGATCGAATCAAAATCCGGCTTGGGGATCCGCTCCAGGAATTGCCGCGTGTAGGCGGAGAAACTCTCGATGTACCGCCGCTGGCCCTCTGCATAGAGAGTATCCAGGGCCAGCGACGTCTTGCCCGACCCGCTCACACCGCACACGGCCACCAACTGACCGCGCGGAATATCCACATCCACATTCTTGAGGTTGTGCTGGCGGACACCTCGCAAGCGAATTGCCGCGCGCTGGCTGTTGCGTGGCACGGAAGTTCGAGTGGGAAATCGAGAAACAGAAATGCCGACTACACCTCCTTGGCGTCAATCCAGCTCATCAATTTACGCAAACGCCGGCCCACGACCTCGATCTGATGGTTGCGATCCAGGCGGCGCCGGGCCTTGAAGGCAGGCGCCCCTGCCTTGTTCTCCAGAATCCACTCACGGGCAAACAATCCCTGTTGAATCTCGCTCAGGATCCGCTTCATCTCCTTCCGAGTCTCCTCGGTGATAATCCGCGGCCCGCGGGTGTAATCTCCGTACTCGGCCGTGTTGCTCACGCTGTAACGCATGTAGCTGAGCCCGCCTTCGTAGAACAGGTCGACGATCAACTTCAGCTCGTGCATGCACTCGAAATACGCCATCTCGGGCTGGTACCCGGCTTCGACCAAGGTATCGAACGCCGCTTTGACCAGTTCGCTGACGCCACCGCACAAAACGACCTGTTCACCGAACAAGTCGGTTTCGGTTTCTTCGGCGAACGTGGTCTCGATGACGCCGCCGCGCGTCCCACCGATGGCTTTGGCGTATGCCAGCCCGATCTGCCGGGTCGTTTCGGAAGCCCCTTCGCCCAGGGCAATCAAGCAGGGCACGCCTCCCCCTTTGACGTACTCGCTGCGGACCAGGTGCCCGGGGCCTTTGGGAGCCACCAACAGCGCGTCAACTCCCTTGGGCGGTTCCACTTGACCGAAGTGGATGTTGAACCCGTGCGAACACATCAACACGTTGCCGGGCTTCAAGTGCGGCAGAATGTGCTGGCGGTAAACGTCGGCCTGAACCTCATCCGGCAACAGTATGTTGATGACATCGGCCGCCTTCACAGCTTCGTCAATCGGCTTGGGATCGAAGTTATGGCTGACGGCCAAATCGTAATTCGCGCTCCCCGGCCGCTGCCCGACGATCACGTTGCATCCACTGTCGCGCAGATTTTGTGCTTGGGCGTGCCCTTGAGATCCATACCCCAGGATGGCGATCACTTTGTCCTTCAAGTGGGACAAATCCGCGTCGTTGTCGTAATAGATTTTGGCGGTCATGAATTCGGTTCTTCCTTTGGTGCTACGATAACAAACTGGAGAGTGATTGAAGCGGTGACCGGGGCCGACATCCAAGCATCTGCGCGACACGGACGGCCCCCGTTCCCCACCGCATTACGCCCCGCGCCGGTCAATCCCACCCGCAGCATGGGCTGGGTGAGAGGTGGTCAAGCCGCGGGGCGGGGTGATTCAAGCCGATTCCTTCACTTCGGAGGCCAATCCTTCCGTCTGGTCCCCGTTGCCGCTGCGGACCAGCGCGATCCGTCCGGTGCGGACCAATTGAGTGATCCCGTAGGGACGCACGCGTTCGATAAACGCCTCGATCTTGCTTTCCCGACCGGAAATCTCGATCATCAACTCGTCCTCGCCCACGTCGACGATTCGAGCCCGGAAAATATCGACCAACTCCCGCACCTCACTGCGGGTTGCTCCTCGCGGCGCGCGAACGCGGAGGAGCATCAAGTCGCGTTCGACGTAGTCGCGCGAACTAATGTCCTCCACCTCGACAACCGTCACCAACTTCTCGAGCTGCTTGCGCACTTGATCCAACACTCCGTCGTCGCCCACAACCACGAAGGTCATGCGGGAAAGCTCAGGATTCTCCGTCTCTCCCACGGCCAGGGAATCGATGTTGTAGCCCCGCGAGGCCAACATCCCAGCCACATGAGACAGAACTCCGGGAACGTTGTGAACTAGAGCTGACAGGACATGTCGCATTTCGCAGTTTCTCAGTACTCGATAGGGCTGGACTCGAAAAGGGCTGGACTGAATCAAAGAAAAATCGGCCACCAGGGCCTTCCAGGGACCGCCCGGTAGGGCCAGAAAAGCCCCGGGCCCTCGGCTGGTCGTGATTTGATTCCGCATGCGGCGATCTCACGGGACCGCCACCCATCCGTCCAGGGGGTACTGCGGCAGGTCAACCACGCCGGGACTTGGCATCATACTCGCGGGCCGGAAAGTGAACAAGGACGCGTTCCATCTCCAGCCTCACGGGCTCGCCGGTTCTGGTTCGACGCAAGGGCGATTTATTCATCAGCCGCTGGGCGCAGGGCCCGGTTCCAATTCGTCAGCCAGGAGCGCTAGCCCCGGTTCCTGCAAGATTCGCACGTACCGGTCGCATGATTGAAAGAGTATCCACCAGCCCCCCTCCAGTCCAACTTCTCGGGGCATCCATCGTGGCGCACAAAAAAAGGCGAAACCGGTTGGTCCAACAGGACAACCGGCTCGCCTCACACGGGGGGTGAGAAAGCCAGTGCTTTCTGAAGGCTTCGTTGCCCTCTGCTGGAACAATAGTTTGCACCCTGTTGGCCTGCAGGAAATGATAAGTAAATCCGAACCAAAACTGCCATGGCAACGTGGCGCAGAGCAGAATGAACCGATTTTACGAATCGTGCCGGAGGTGGCGGATCGGATTGTGGCATTAGGGTCACCGTACGGGCACCGAAAGAGGAATTACATCCTAGATTTTCATGTATCGCACTTGATTCCTCCCCCCTCATTCCCTTCTACGGCGAAGGACATCCCCAGTCGGATTGCGCACACATGCAAGAAAATGATGCAGATTTTGTCGACGATCTCCTTTCCGTGGTCACCTCGGAAGCGTCGGTGGGCGAAGGACTGTCCGCAGAGGAGGCGGGTAATTCTTCCGACGACTCGGATCTAATCGGGGCCGCGCATGACGACCAGGCCCCTGATCCCGTGGATCATCTCAGCAGGTTGGTTACGGAAGCGGTTGCGGTTACGGGAGCGGATGCCGAAGCGCTGGATATTCAAGATACAGGTGCACAGAATGGTTCATCGTCGGAATCGCTGACGCAAGTCACGGATACCTTGCCCGATGCCGAACGAACGTTGGGCGACCAATCGAGTGAAGACAGTCCCGCCGGCGAGGAGGCACCGACCGAATCGCCCGCCGAGGCGCAGAAGTGGTGGCCGCGGGTGAAGGGACGGATCGCCCGTTGGTCGAGAACATACGGAATTGCGGCCGGGGTGACTGCTTCGCTGGCGGGTGGCGCATTTCTGACAGGCAAGTGGAGCGCGACCCGGGGGGCATTGCGCAGCGATCCTGAAATCGCCGGGGCAACAGATGCCCCCGATTACGCGATGTTCGTTGCCGCAGTAGGCCGACGCGGCGAACCCATTCAGCCGGTGCTGCCGTTTCTGGAATTGAAACCAGAGGTAGTTCAGCTAGGGGCCCGCCTGTTTCATGACCGCGGGTTGTCCGCTTCGGGACGGGTCGCCTGCGCAACCTGTCATAATCCCGCCGCGGGCGGCACGGACGGCCTGCGTTTCAGCGTTGGTGACTCGGGACAGCCACTGACCCGCAATACGCCGTCGGTGCTGAATGTAGGCCTCAGCTCGATCTTCACATGGGATGGACGCGCCTCGTCACTCGAGCGGCTGCTGGATGAACCTCTCCTCGATCCGGACCAAATGGGGGCCGATTGGAATCGAGTAGAAATTTACATGCAGTCTATCCCCAGCTACGTTGCCGCTTTTCGCAAACACCTTGGCGGCGACCCCAGTCCAACGCGTATTCGGCAAGCCCTCGCCGCGTACTTACGCAGTCTCACCACACTGGACTCGAGGTTCGACCGATGGTTGCAGGGTGAGGAATCCGCGATTTCTACCGAGGAACTCGATGGTTACCGAATGTTTCGCCGGTTCGGGTGCATCGATTGCCACAACGGTCCGAGCGTCGGCGGAAACCTGTTGAGGCAAGTTGGGGTTGCTGAAACGTTGGAGAACAGCCCCTACGCATCGCTGTGGGAAGATTCGGGCCGGGCCGGGGTCACCAGCCGCGACCGCGATTTGCACGTCTTTCGCGTTCCATCCCTGCGCACTTCCGCCCGGTCGGCTCCCTATTTTCATGACGGCAGTGTGCCGAGTTTGCATGAAGCGATTCGCGTCATGTGCAAGTACCAATGCGGC
Organism: Planctomycetota bacterium; assembly: GCA_003695565.1. Lineage (GTDB taxonomy): Bacteria > Planctomycetota > Planctomycetia > Pirellulales > Pirellulaceae > Aureliella. Next base: position 15,233 of record RFIQ01000137.1, read on the forward strand.
GTGGAGCCCAACAGCGAAGAAGTACGACGGATCGGGCTGTTTCTCAGCGCCCTCGATGGCGAGCTGCCCGTCGTCAGTCGTGTCCCTCCATCCGTATCGCGGTCCTTTGCCGCACGTCAGGATCCCTGACTCCTGGGATCGTCTCCATAGTTCGCCCCAGGATTAGTGTAGGGTCAGTCCTCATCGTCTTCTCCGCCCTCCAGGGACTGCCCTTGCAGTCAGCGTTGGTGAATACAGCAATCGCAGCATCGGTCCCACGGGCGCTCTTGGAATTAGCGAGTGCATGCAACGTGGGCCCCTTCCGCCGGAAGGGGCTCGTTCTCAGCGGCGATCCCACACCCGGTCGCCACTGCGCGATGCGATACTCCCCTTCGGCGAAGGCATTGGCGCGCGCATGCAACGTGGGCCCCTTCCGCCGGAAGGGGCTCGTTCTCAGCGGCGATCCCA
>RFIQ01000138.1 GCA_003695565.1 Planctomycetota bacterium
CCGCAAAACAGCACGCCCTCCGAACCGTGAAACAGGATCCCACGCGAGGGCAGAGGCCGGTTGGCATCCCAACCGACAGGACGTCGCGGTTTGAGGCCTCCGTCCATCCAGGTGACCTCGACGGGCCCTCGTTTCTCGGTGGCCGGGAAATGATAGTAGCCGACGCAGCCGTGCGGCCCGATTTCCTGGTTCGAAGGCCCCGCCGGATGGAACTCAATCGAGGTGGGGGCTGCCAAATCGAGCGCCCAACATGCGGCGTCCAGGTCATGGCAACCAAAGTCTCCGATGTTCGAATTCCCGAAGGCCCAAAAGTCGCGCCAGGCAACAGGGACATAGGCGTCGGAAAACCGGTATCCCTCTCGAGGTCCCATCCACAGGTCCCAATTCAACCAGGGTGGTGCATCGTTTTGTTCTTCAGGCCGCCCCGTCAGCGTCGGGTTCCAGCGGTGGCCGCCAACCCAAGCTTCCACCCGTTGCACCTGGCCGATGGCGCCCGCCGCCAGCCATTCCAGTGTCTGGCGCATGCCGTCAGCAGAGTGCCCTTGATTGCCCATCTGCGTTGCCAGTCCGCTGGAGGCAGCCAGGTCGGCCAAATAGCGGGCTTCGGCAATATTGTGTGTAAGCGGCTTTTCGCAATAAACGTGCTTCCCGGCCTTCAGCGCCAATGCCGAAACGTAGGCATGCAGATGATCGGGCGTCGCACAAACGACGGCGTCCAGATCCCGCTCCGCCTGCAGCATCTCGCGAAAATCTTCGTAAACCGCGCAGCGTCCGGCCCGTCCCTGCTCCTGGTAATGCCGATCGATCAGTTCCCGAGTCGGTTCGCGACCGCCGACATCGCGGTAGTAGAATTGCTGCAGGCTGTACTCGGTAGCGGGATCGGCCACCGCGATCGCCCGAACTCCTTCCTCGGCCAGCATGCCGCGCAGAACTTGCCGCCCGCGCCCGCCGGCCCCGATCAACGCGATATGGATCGTCTCGCTCGGCGGTGTATGACCGGGACCGCCGAGTACATGTCGAGGAACGATTTGGAACACGCTGGCGGCAATACCGGCTTGCAGAACAGTACGTCGTTGCATGGCTGGAACTCGTAATGGGGTGAGCGTTGCAGGGACCGATCAGCCGCCCATTTTCGTCGATCGGAGGGGACCTCGCAAACCGCGACGATGATTTTAGTGCCCCTAAGTGCGATTTTGCATCCAGCCCATTTCTTAACCTGCGTGCGTTCTGTGGTTCGCGACCATTGTTCAGCGGGCGCACCTGAACCAACGCTGCAGCCACCCTTCGGCGCAGTCCTCCGTGCGGGCATGTGCGGACGAGAATTGACAGACGTTCCACCCGAACTAGCTAGACTGACTGCCGCCGATTCCATTAGAATATGAAGTGACTTTCGGAAGGGCGCACCGCCCAGCAAGCCTGACCGCTGCCCGCTGATTGATAGCCCTCATATTCCTCCCACCGTTGAAAGATCCCACTGCGAATCTGCATTGGCGATCACCCTCCCATCCGGCATCCGGTATTTCGAAGGCAGATCCACCTGCGTTTTCTGCCCTCGCATCACCGCAATTCCTCGCTTTACAGCACGAAACCGAATCGTCATGCCAAAACACATCGCACTTAATTTTGTTGCTGCGGTTGCCCTAACCGCTTGGATTGCCGCCTCGATTGGGCTCGGCCAGTTCGATGCGAAGGGAGAACCATCGCAAACGGAAACCGTCCCCCAATCACCAGGGGATACCCCATCCGGTCCGATGGCAAACGGTGCTGGCCCTTCTCCGAAATCACCCGCGGGGCCGGAAGAAGGGTCGGAGCGATTGATTCTGAACTTTGACCGGACTCCGTGGCGCGAAGTGATCGAGTGGGTGGCTGACCAATGCGATTTGGCGATTCAGTTCAACGAACTGCCCACCGGGAGCTTCACGTATCGAGACACTGCGGAATTCTCTCCGGACGAGGCGATCGATCGGATCAATCTGTTCCTGCTCCCCGAGGGTTTCTCCGTGGTTCGCAGCGGCAGGTTGCTGACCGTCATCGACATGAACGATCCTCGTAGCCTGATGCAGTTGGACGTTCTGGCGGAGGTGATCTCTCCCCAGGATCTCGAACGCCGGTCACCCCATGAAGTCGTCAAGTGTTTTTTCCCGCTGGGCGAATTGAAGCCCGATGAAGCGCTGGAGGAATTGGCCCCCTTGAACCTGATGCGACCGCCCTCCACGTTCGCGCGGACGAATCAGATCCTGGTCACCGGTACGGTCTCACAATTGCGCAATGTGCGGGACATCATCGCCTCCTTTCAACCCAAGACACTGGATAACGGGACCGTCGTGAAGTCGTTTGCGTTGCAGCACGCGACGGCCGAAGACATCCTGGCGGTGGCGCGTCCTCATTTGGGGCTGGCCACAGGCGAGACGATCGGAATCGACGTCAGCGTTTCCACGGATCCGGCGGGGAAATACATTTTCGTCACCGGCGTGGAGGACAAAGTCAAGTTGATCGAAACGTTGGTCGAGGCCATTGACCGTCCGTCGGGAAACCTCACCACGGCAGATGGCCGCATGGTTTTGCAAAGCCATCGGGTCAGCGGCGAAAACCTGGAAATGATCTACAACGTGTTGCAAACGTTGTTGGCCGGGAACGAAATGCGGTTGTCCATGGATCCGGCTTCGCGCAGAATCATCGCGTTGGCTGCACCCGAGATTCACGCGGAGATCGAGCAGACGATCGCGCAGATGCAGGCATCGGACGCCGAATTCGCCGTGATCGACTTGAAGACGATCGAGCCCGAATTCGCCATCGGATTGCTGGAGGAAATGCTGGATTTACCTGATCCCCTGATCGACGATCCGGACGAGATCGATCCCGATGCCCCCAAGATCGATGCGGACCGGTTGCACCATCGTCTGTTCGTCCGCGCCAAACCGGATGATTTGGAGGCGATCCGCCGCATCGTCGCCGAGCTGGACGATCCGCGGGGTAGCAGCGCCACCAGCCGGAGTGATCCGGCGGAAACCGTGCGATTGTTGCCGCTGGCCGGGACCACCGCGCAGCGCATGCTGGAGGTAGCAGGCAAGTTCTGGCATGACGCCAACCCCATCGTTTTGTTTCCCGGCGAATTGGACGCCGGCGGTGCAATCGCGGAGCGCGCGATCTATCCGGAGGCCGGAAGCGAAACCCAGCGAACTCGATTGACCAGTGCGCGGCGGCGGGGCGAGGTGGTTTTGGCCTCCGGCAGCAACCCCGACTCGGAACCGATTCATTGCCAATGGACGCCCCGGGGACTGATTCTCCACAGCCAGGATACGGCGGCACTCGATCGGTTCGAAGCGCATTTGAGATCCGTGATCGGTCCGCTCGATCGAGTTCCCAGTACGCCTACCGTCTTCTATCTGAAATTCGTGCGGGCGGACGACGCGGTGCGTATGTTGGCAGAACTGCTCGACGGCGGAGCGAGCGCCCTGGAATCGGCCACCAGCGGCTTGGTCAATGGCTACGTGGCCAGCGACGGCTGGACCACCAGTCTGGTAACCTCGCGTGACGGATTGTTAACACTGCTGGCCGATACGATGACGGTGGTAGCGGATACAAGATTGAACCGCCTGATTGCCCAGGGCACCGCGGCTGACTTGGATCGCTTGGAGCAGTATTTGAAGATCGTGGACAAGGATCGGGGTTTGACCAGTGTGGAAACATATGGTCGCCCTCACATCGTCGAACTGCAGCACACGTTGGCCAGCGACGTTGCGGCCACGCTGCGGGAGGCGTTTGCCGGCCGGATCGTTGCATCCACCAGTGGCGGTGGGACTCCCGGCGGTGCACCACCGGCCGCCGGTCGGCCCGGCGACGCCTCTAAGGGAAGCGCTGCGAAAGGGAAGGACAGCAAGAACGACAAGAACGCCGCGGCGCGGCCCCAAGCGAAACCGATCGATCTGGAGCCCAAGATGACGATCGCGGTTCACGAACCCAGTAATTCCCTGATCATCACAGCGCCCGATTCGCTGTTCGAACAAGCGGCTGAGCTGATTTCCCAAATCGATCAACTCAGCGAGCAGACGGTCGAAATCATCGCTCCGGAGGAAGCCGGACTGTTGAGGTCGATGTTGCAGCCGAGCAGCCCCACACGGCCAGCGTCGGCCTTGCGCGGTTCCGGCAGCACTTCCGCCAGCCGCGGGGACGACGCCGCGCGCCGCGCCCAGATGTTCCAGCAATTGCGAGAAAAGATCGGTGGCCGATAGTCGCCAGCATGGTCTCGCTCAGCGTCTCGGGCGTCGACAGCCCGGCAGCGACGCGACTCCAGTCGCAAGACGGGACCGAGATGGCGTTGCACAGGATTGAATCCATCGAATCAAGAGGTCGTAACCGTATGTTCAACCTTATCCGCAGGACATGTTCTCTGGCGACAATGATCGCCATGTTGTGGCTGGGAGGACCGTTTTGCGATGTATTGCAGGGCCAGGGAACCTTGCGACAATCGTTGGAACGATTGGATACCAATGGAGATGGCAAGATCCAACCGGACGAGATCACCCCGCTGGCCAGACCGTATTTGGAACAGATTTCGACCGCCTTCCGTTTGCGGCTGGACCGTGAGAATGCCATCGATACCTGGGTCAGTTGCGCACGGGTTTACCATGCGATGCGCAACGGAGTAGGGAGCCAGGACGTGGTACCGGCTCCCGCCAACGGCATACGCTCATTCGAACCGGATCCGGCACAGCCGCTGATTCCCGAATTCGGCTTGCCCACGGTGCGCTATCCCTACACGGCCGCGGATTTGGAGGAAGCCGACCGGACGTTGCGGCGGTACGATCGCAACGACGACGGCTACATCGACCGCCCCGAAGCCCTGCGTGCAAAGTGGACGCACATCGACCCCTTCGATACCGACATGAACGGGGACGACCGCCTGAGTCGTCTGGAGCTGGCTCAGCGATATGCACGGCGGCGGATGCTGGCCGATGAAGCGTCGCAGTTGCGGCAACAAGCCGAACGTTTGCGGGCCTTGCGACAAACGGACGAAGAGAATCGTCGGCGAGGCGAATCGTCGTCGGAGTGGTGGCGGCGCGGCGGCAGTAGTTATTACCTGACCGCCAGCCTGTTGGGGCGGTTCGACAAGAATCGCAACGGGAGCCTGGAACGCGATGAAGCAGCCGAGATGGGCATCCCCACCGCCCGCATCGATGTCGACCACGATGGAGTCCTCTCGCGCGACGAGCTGCACGGGTATGTGGAAGAGCTGCAGCAACAAGCCGGCGACTTGACACAGGGATTACCCGGTTGGTTCTACGAGCGAGACGTCGACGGCGACGGTCAAATTGCCATGGCTGAATATGCTACCGAGTGGGACGACTTGCTGCTGGCTGAATTCACTGCATTGGATGCCAACCAGGACGGCTTGATAACCGCCACCGAAGTCTTCCGATCCAAAGCCGCTGTGGGTGGCACGTACAGCAACCGGCGAGCCGTGGTTCTACCACCGCGTAGTACAGTGGTGTCGGAAATCCAAATCGATGAAGACATTCCCATCCGCGAACTGCAGGTGCAACTGTCGATCACGCACTCCAACACGGCCGATTTGGATGGGTACCTGATCGGTCCTGACGGAACCCGCATCGAGTTGTTTACTGCTGTGGGCGGCAGTGGTAATCACTTCGATGGGACGGTGTTCGACGACCGAGCCGAAGTGCCCATCACCAAGGCCCAGCCTCCGTTCCAGGGGCGGTTCATCCCGGAAGGACTGGTCAAACGCGGCCCAGGGTTGAGTACGTTCCAGGGCCGCAATGCTCGGGGCGTTTGGCAATTGGTTATCAGGGGGACACGCAGCGACCGTTTTGGCATGCTCCATTCCTGGGGGTTGATCCTTCGTCCCGAGGATGCCTTGATGTCGGAGATCCTGCGCGATGCCGCTCCACGGGATGTCGACCTAGATCAGCTTAGCAAACCTGATGAACGGACTGCGCCCGCAGAGGCCAGCAGCCGATCGGGCCCGATGCCATCTCGTTCCTCGACGTCCGCAAGTCGCCTGGGCGACTCCTTGGAAGCGGAAAAGAGTTCAAGGAAGGAACTCAAAGCATTCGCTGCACAACTGACGCCCGAACAATGGGGTGTGGTGAAGCAAAAATATGATCCACAGCGCGATGGAGATTTTCGCTCATGGTTCGAATCGAACCGTCAGACGCTGGCGGAAGAACTGCAAACGAGCGAGGCGATTCCCATGGGCGTAGAAAAGATGGGCAAGAAGTTGCTCAAGCCAGAGGGCAAACGCTAGCCCAACTCCCCCGGCATCGTTCTTGCCCGGTCTGATGGGAAACCTCATGAGAAGTGGCCGAACTTTCTACAAATTCCTACATGGTTTCCCACCCCCCATAGTGGATTAATGGGCTATGGTTTCCTATGGGCCTGCCTCCGCCCAGCCGCCGAATGACAACGTTTTCGCGGTGTTTCAAAATCTTCCATTCGAGAGACTGTAGCCATGCCACTGCCCGACGTTTGCGCACCAATCTATTCCCGATTCGCCGATGATCCCGATTTCGGTGAATTAATCGAATATTTCATTGGCGAAATGCCGCAGCGCATGGAATCGCTTCGCACAGCAGCCGAGCGGCGAGACTTCGAGACCTTGCGCGAGTTGGCCCATCAGCTCAAAGGTGCCGCCGGCGGCTATGGCTTTGACATCATTTCCGAGCGGGCCGCCGTGTTGGAGCAAGCGACTCGTGAGGTGGTAGGAGATTCATTGCAGCCGGCATTAGAGGAGTTGCTCGATGTTTGCAACCGAGCACGCGCGGACCGGCCCGCTTGATTTAGGAATCTTGAATGCAGCCTTGCTTCGAGCCCCGGTCCCACACTCTTCGATCTCCTTGCCACGCAGGCAACCTCTTGCCGCATTGCCGGTATTGGGCAAATCCTCTTGCCCGCCTCCGAAAGCAACGCACATCACTACGCTGTCAAACGGAGGGATTTCCCGCTTTTTAGGGACGATCGCGTCTTTCGGGGAAACCACTTAGGCCGAATCTACCGATAACGCGAATTGTGAGGATCGATCGATGCTGCGCCCGCATTCTGTCATCCCGCGGCCGCCTTGGCCAGGCGTCCGCTAGTCTTACGGGAAATCATCAGAGGAGACGCATGGATGCGTTGCCCAATATCGTACATCGCGCGCTTGTTCCTGGCAGTACTCATGGGCGGGCAGGTATTTGTCGCAGGGCCGGCACTAAGCGTGGTCGCCCAGGAGCCAAGGGCAACCCTGCAAGACTCTCGATACCACCTTACCGATGCGCCGCCGTCTCCGGACTCTCCTCCGCCCGATGATCTGGCGGACCTGAATGAGCTGTTGGATGCGGACATCAGCCAGTTGGCGACGACCGACATCGTGGCAGAGAGTTTCTCCGAGGCGGTCACCACGGTAGAACGCCAGGAAAGCACGGTCGGTCGAACTCCCGCACCAATTTACGTCATCACGTCGGAAATGATTCGTCGTAGTGGTGTGCGCACCATTCCCGACGCGCTGCGGCTGGCTCCTGGTGTTCATGTCGCTCAGATCGATAGCAACAAATGGGCCATTTCAATCCGTGGATTCAATGGTCGATTCTCCAATAAACTGCTTGTGCAGATTGACGGTCGTACGGTTTACACGCCGTTGTTTGCTGGCGTGTTCTGGGATGTCCAAGACGTGTTGCTCGAAGACGTTTCCCGGATCGAAGTCATCCGCGGTCCGGGCAGCGCGATGTGGGGCGCCAATGCGGTCAACGGCGTGATCAACATCCTCACTAAGAGTTCGCGGGAAACAACGGGATTCTTTACCGAAGCGGGCGAGGGGAACGAGCGTAGTTTTGCCTCCGCACGCGTCGGAGGGGACACCCAAAACGGTTCATGGAGGTTCTTCACGAAGTGGTTCGATCGCGATGCTGGCCGAGGCGTTGGTTTCGAGCCTCAGGATGACTGGGAACTCACCCACTTGGGATTCCGCGTCGACCAGCAGGTTAACTCCATCGACGAATTCACGATTCAAGGCGATTACTACGACGGAGATGCGGGAACGCAGGCCGTCTTCCCTCTGGCGACTGCTCCCTTCATCGGTCGAGGTGCCGATCCGCAGACCATTGCGGGCGGCAACATCCTGTGGCGGTATGCTCGCAAGTATTCGGCTGATGATCAATGGGCGTTGCAATTCTATTATGACCAGACGATTCGCCACTTGCGCACGCAGGGGTTTCGCGAAGATCGCCATACGGTGGATGTCGATTTCCAACGCCAGTTGAAAGTCGGTTTGTGGCACCAGATTGTTTGGGGAATGGCCTACCG